>JAOAFK010000126.1 GCA_026416315.1 Syntrophorhabdaceae bacterium
AGATGTGTATAAGAGACAGGCCCACCTGTTGTGGCATGTATGGCCTTCTGTGTCCACAAAGGTAAACTTACAGAGCCGGCAGATGCTTTCGACCATCCTTATTGGGACTATATAAGGGCGAAGGTGTCGAGAAAGGCAACAGAGTTAAGGCAGCAGGGATTTTCAGGTATGGCAATGTTGCCTTATTCTGAACTCGAATATGGTGGGATTGTGGCAAAGATGAAGAAGCTTGAACCAAAGTTTAAAATAAGGGGTAAATAATAGACATAATGAAGTTTTATATTGAAACCTTCGGCTGTCAGATGAACGAACATGACTCGGAGAAGATGGCATATCTTCTCCGGGTAGATGGTCATATCCCTGTTTATAATATGCAGGATTCAGATATAATAATCGTAAACACTTGTTCTGTAAGACAAAAGGCAGAGCAGAAATTTTTAAGTCTCATGGGCAGAATTAAAAAGCTCAAGGATAAAAAAGGTGTCATTCTTGGTGTAACAGGCTGCATTGCCCAGCAAGAAAAGGAATTTTTAAGAGATAAATTGCCTTATATAGATTTTTTACTCGGCACCTCAGCCATTCACAGGATAAAAGATGCAATAGAATGTTCTACAAAAGGTATATTTTTTTATGATTTTACTGAAAATGGCAATCCATCTTCCCTTTATATAAAGCCATGCGGTATGGAAAAGAGAGTCAAGGCTTTTGTGACAATCATGAAGGGTTGTAATAATTTTTGCAGCTACTGTATAGTTCCATATGTAAGAGGTAAAGAAATAAGCAGGCCAAGCAAAGACATCATTGAAGAGGTAAAAAATCTTGCTGATAGTGGGGTGAAAGAAATCACCCTCCTTGGACAGAATGTAAATTCATATAATAAAGATACAGATGACATTTCCTTTCCTGCATTGTTGAGAGAGCTAAACAAAATTGATGGTATAGAGAGGATAAGGTTTGTTACTTCCCATCCAAAAGACCTCTCTGAAGAACTTATCGCCTGTTTTGGTGAATTGAGTAAACTCTGCGAACATATACATCTGCCTTTTCAATCTGGTTCTGATAAGATTTTAAAGCTCATGAATAGAGGGTATACCATTTCAGAATACATTGAAAAGATAAATAAGTTAAAGAAGGCATGCAAAGATATCGCAATAACTGCAGATTGTATTGTAGGATTTCCTGGAGAAGATGAAAAAGATTTTAATGACACCCTTAATTTGATAAAGCATATTGAATTTGATGGGATTTTTTCTTTTGCATATTCAAAAAGAAAATATACTGAGGCTGCAAATTTAGCTGATGAGGTTCCACGAAAGCTTGCCCTCGAGAGGCTTTCACATCTCCAGTCCATTCAAAAGGACATTACATTAAAAAAGAATAGGGCGATGGAGGGTAGAATCCTTGAGGTGCTTGTTGAAGGCAAAAGTAAAAATTCCCATGAAGAGATAACAGGTAGAACAAGACACAACAAGATTGTGAATTTCAAAGGAGGCGCTGATATGACAGGCAGACTGGTTAATGTGAAGATTACCAAGGGCTATGCAAATTCTTTAAGAGGTGAAAGAATTTAAACAGTAAAGGAGGTATAAAATGTTGAAGGAGATGAAGGTTGCGGGAATAACCGTTGACCCTTTTACAAACACGCCCATTGTACTTTTAAAGGACCTCGAGGATAAAGATGTACTTCCAATCTGGATTGGACTCCTTGAGGCATCTAGCATTGCCACTGCCTTGGAAAATATCAAGACGCCAAGACCCATGACGCACGACCTGATAAAGAATATCCTTGAACATCTTGATGTGAAGGTTGTGAAGATCGAGGTGAACGATTTAAGGGACAACACATATTATGCTTTGATACACCTTGATGTGAACAATAAGAGATTGACTATTGATTCCCGTCCGAGTGATGCCATAGCCATTGCCATAAGGGTTGGAGCACCTATATTTGTTGAAGAAAGCGTCATTAAAAAATCATCAAAGGTAGACCTTGAAGGTAAAGGAGACAAAGTGGTTACAGATTCAAGTGAATGGGAGGATATACTGGAAAATCTCTCTACCGATGATTTCGGTAAATATAAGATGTAAGAGTAAGGGATGATAGATCTGCACACACATTCCCTTTTAAGTGACGGTGAGCTTTTGCCATCTGAGCTTGCAAGAAGGGCCCGGGTTCTGGGTTATACTATAATAGGCATTTCAGACCATGTGGATACCACAAACTTCGAGCATGTAGCCACATCTATAATAAAACTTGTAAAAAAGACAAATTTCTATAGTGATATAGCAATAGTTCCAGGTGTTGAATTAACCCATGTCCCACCTGGATTGATAAAAGAACTGATTAACGAGATTAGAAAAATAGGTATTGGCTATGTAGTAGTACATGGAGAGACCATTTCAGAGCCTGTAAAACTTGGAACGAACAGAGAGGCAATAGAGGGAGGAGCAGATATCCTTGCCCATCCCGGCATAATAACCGAAGAGGATATGACCCTTGCAGCGAAGAACGGAACTTTAATTGAGATCAGCGCAAGAAAAGGCCACTGCCTTACCAACGGTCATGTGGCAAAGCTTGCAAAAGAGAAGAATGCAAAGCTCATAATAGATACAGATGCACACAGCCCCTCTGATTTGATTACAGATGAGCATGCAAAAAAGGTTGTAATCGGTGCTGGACTCACCGAAGATGATTTTTTCACCATGCAGAAAAATGCTCAAGAGCTTGTAAAAAAGGTGATGGATAGAATTTTATGAATATTGATATAGACAGAGGTATAAAAGAAATACCCCATTATCCAAAGGCATTGGCATATGGAGATAGCGATGGCTGGGTGAGACTTGCCTCAAATGAAAATCCTTATCCGCCCTCAAAGGCGGTGCTTGAGGCTATTCTTGATGCCTTATTCGGTATTACCAGATACCCTGGTGGTGAATTTGAATTAAAACAATCAATAGCAAAAAAATTTGGAATCAAGGCTGAACAGGTTGTATTAGGTGACGGTTCAGATGAAGTCATTGAGATGATACTGAAGGCATCAAGGCATAAAGAAAAAAAGGGGGTTATAATCACAGAGCCAGCATTTGCATTTTATTCAATAGCATCAAAGATATACGGCTATAATGTAAAAATGGTGCCCCTTAAAAACATGAAAGTTGACCTCGATGATATAAAAGATGCCATAGACGCAAACACAAGGATAATATTTTTAAATAATCCTTTAAATCCCACAGGCACAATTTTTAAAGAGAATGAATTTGAAGACTTTATAAAAGATATTCCTTCCAATATCATTGTGGCAGTTGATGAAGCATACGGAGAATTTGTCACAGACAGAGATTTCCCCCAATCATTGAGATATATAGATGATCATCCTGTTTTAATCTTGAAAACCTTTTCAAAGGCCTATGCACTGGCAGGTTTGAGAATAGGTTATTGTATAGGTGAGGCATCTCTTATATCCTATCTCGAAAGAACTAGGCAACCCTTCAGCATCAACTCCATAGCCCTTGTAGCAGCAAGGGCAGCTTTATCAGATGAAGATTATCTAAAGGCAATCCTTGAGAATAATACAAGAGAAAAGGCATTTTATTACAGGGCATTTCATAATTTATCTCTGGAGTATATACCCACTGAGGCAAACTTTATCCTTGTAAAGATAGGCAAAGATGCAGAAAGCATCACAAAAAGACTATTTGAGGAGAAGATACTTGTAAGATGGATGGGTGCCTATGGACTGCCTGAATATATAAGGGTAACAATTGGCAGACCAGAGGAAAATAAAAGATTTATGGAGGCATTAATAAGAATAATTAAATGAAAAAGGGCCTTATAATAACCATAGATGGTCCAAGTGGAGCAGGGAAGAGCACCATAGCAAAAAGGATCGCAGAGAGATTGAACTACAGATATATTGATACAGGGGCAATGTATAGAGGTGTGGCGTATGCTTTCAAACACTATGGACTATCAGATAAAACTGAAAACGGACTTGAAGATTTCTTAAAAGGTCTTCCCATTGAATTCCATTTTGAAAATAATGCCGTTGTTATTTTTAATGGCTGCGACATAACTGAAGATATAAGAACCCCAGAAATATCCATGCTTGCGTCAAAACTGTCACAGAACAGAACTGTCAGGGAGTTTTTAACACAAAAACAGAGGGAAGAAGGCGCTTCAGGTGGGGTTGTCCTTGAAGGCAGAGACACGGGAAGTGTAGTATTTCCAAATGCGGATATAAAATTTTTTCTTGATGCCCATGATGAAGAGAGGGTAAAAAGGAGATTTTTAGAGCTTAAGACAAAAGGAATGGATTTAAATATGGAACAATTAAAAGCTGAAATGAAAAAAAGGGATAAAGATGATTCTGAAAGAGAGATTGCACCCCTTAAAATTCCGGACGGTGCTATTTACATAGATACTACGGGACTTGATATAGACACCGTTACAGAGAAGCTTCTATCTTATATAAGAGAGAGATTATGATAGAAGTGTATAAAACAAAAAATATTGGTTTTTGTTTTGGCGTTAAAAGGGCAATAAAAATGGTTCTCAAAGAGGCCGAGAAAGGAAATGAAAAGATTCATACAATCGGTCCTATAATCCATAATCCCCAGATGGTTGAGATGCTTGCAGATAAAGGCATAAAACCTGTAACGGACATAAAAGACATCAACGATGGTATTGTTGTTTTTAGGACACATGGTATTAGAAAAGAAGAGGAGGAATATATAAAACGAAAAGGTTTGAAATACATTGATGCAACATGCCCGTTTGTAAAAAAAGTAAGAAGATATGCCATAATGTTGAAAAAAATGGGTTATAAAGTAGTAATAGTAGGTGAGAGAGAGCATCCTGAGGTTAAAAGTGTATTGAGTTATTTGGATAATGATGGTATTGTATTACAGAAACCCGATAAAGTAGATTTTAGAAAGATCGGGGTTGTAAGCCAGACAACCCTTGAAAAAGAGTATGTTCTGGATATTGTGAAAGAACTTTTAAAGGAGGCAAAGGAACTCCGCTTTTTCGATACCATTTGTGATAATACCTGGATAAGAAAGCAGGAAGCCTCAAGACTTGCGCAAGAGGTGGATTTAATGATAATTGTAGGTGGAAAAAATAGTTCAAATACCACAAAATTATATGAGAAGGTAAAGAGAATTCAGCCAAGGACATATCATATAGAAACAGATAAAGATATGGAAAAGGATTGGTTTAAAGATATAAAAAGAGTTGGTATAACAGGAGGGGCATCCACTCCTGATTTTTTAATAGATATGGTGGAACGGCAGGTAAAAAATTTTTAGGGGGAATAAATGGCAGAATTAGTTGAAACACCAGCACAAAAAGAAAACACCGTTGAAGAAATGAGGGAACTCTATGAGACCTCCATGAAAACCCTTCAGGAAGGCGGTAATATCTTAAAAGGAAAAGTTATTAATGTAAATTCCGATACGGTAATTATCGATGTTGGTCTTAAATCAGAGGGGAAAGTTCCTATTTCAGAATTTTTAAACAAAAGCGGTGAATATGCTGTTAAAGTGGGCGATGAAGTAGAGGTAATGATAATAGGAAGAGAAAAAGAATTCGGTCTTTTATTACTTTCAAAACAGAGAGTTGATTATATACGTACATGGCAGAAGATCCATAAATCCTTTGAAGAGGGAACACCAATAGAGGGTGATATCGTCTCAGAGGTGAATAAGGGATTTATAGTAGATATTGGAGTAAATGCCTTCCTTCCCATCTCACAGGTGGATATAAAACCTGTGAAGAACCCATCTTCATTTGTGGGCAGACATCTGAAATTTAAAGTAATAAAAGTTGACCAGCGGAAAGGCAAGGGCAATGTTATCCTTTCGAGAAGGATACTCCTTGAAGAGGAAAGAGAAAAGAAAAAAACTGAATTTTGGAAAAATGCAAAAGAGGGTCTCGTTTTATACGGATTTGTGAGAAATATAACAGACTATGGTGCGTTTATTGATTTGGGCGGTGTTGACGGATTCCTCCATGTTAATGAAATTACTTGGGGCAGAATATCCCATCCAAAGGAATATCTAAGGGTTGGAGATGAGATAAAGGTAAAGATTATAGAGATAGACCCTGAAAAGGAAAAGGTTTCACTGAGCATTAAAAGGTTAAAACCCGATCCATGGGAAAAGATAGATGAAAAATATCCTATAGGCAGCAAAGTCAAAGGTAGGGTAGTTGGTATAGTTGACTATGGTGCATTTGTAGAAATCGAGCAGGGTGTGGAAGGTTTACTACATTTAAGTGAAATGACATATGATAAAAAGATAAAAAATCCAAATAAAATTGTTAGCAAGAATGACTGGCTTGAACTAAAAGTACTCGATATAGACAAAGAGAAGAAGAGAATGTCTTTAGGATTAAAACAGCTTTTACCTGACCCATGGGATGAGCTTATTAAAAAATATCCTCCTGGATCCATTGTAAAGGGTAAGGTGAAGAACTGGACAGATTTTGGTGTTTTCATTGGCATTGAAGAAGGTATAGATGGTCTGGTTCATGCATCTGAAGTTTCATGGTCAAGAAGAAAAAAAGGAATTAATGAAATCCTGAAAAAAGGCACAACCGTTGAAGCAGTTGTTTTAAATGTGGATAAAGAGCAGAAGAAATTTTCTCTAAGCATTAAAAGACTTAAAAGAAACCCATGGGATGGCATTGGTGCCAAATATAAAACGGGAGATACAGTGGAAGGTTACATAACAAGCATTACAGATTTTGGTGTTTTTATAGAGATAGAGGATGGTGTAGAAGGTCTTCTTCATATTTCAGAGATTGACGAACTTCAAGGTAAAAAGCCGAGTGATATATTTAAAATAGATGACAAGGTAAAAACCGTGATACTCCATATTGATGAAAAGGAAAAAAGAATTGCCTTAAGTACAAAGTTTATGAAAAAGGTGGAAGAAAAGAGTCTTATAGAAAATCTTTCAAAAGATACAGGTGCCCTTTCAACTTTAGGGGATATATTAGGGTCTGCAATAAAGAAAAACAGTCTTTAAATAATAAAATGGGGAGGTCAGGGTGCCCATAAAAAAAGAGCTACTCGATATTCTCTGTTGTCCCAAATGTAAAGGCGATATATATCTCAATAAGACAGAGGATGGGCTTATCTGTGAAAAATGCAGGCTCATATATCCCATAAAGGAAGATATACCAGTGATGTTAGTTGAAGAAGCCATCTCTCTCGATACAGAAAACACCAGGTGAATGCAGATTTATTCATAATCTTATTGATTAAAATATTTCAACTGTGTCTACGTATTTTACCTGAATATTTCAGGTTTACTATAGGCAGGTTTTTGGGCAGAACAGCCTATTATATTCTAAAAAAGAGAAGGCATATTGCCATATCCAATCTAAAAAAGGCATTCAAACACTTAAATGAAAAGGAGCTACAATTAATTACAAAAAGGTGTTTTGAAAGATTCGGCATAAATTTCGTTGAGCTCCTTCTTATTCCATATGTTGATAAATCTAAATACAGCGAAAGATTCTCCATAGAGAACAGAGATTATGTAGAGGCTGCCCTTGAATTGAAAAGGGGTATTTTAGCTATTGTGTTCCACTATTCAAACTGGGAGATAATGGGTATTGCATCCACCCTTTTGAATCATGATATCATTGCCCTTGCAAGACCATTAAAAAGACATAGAAAACTCAATGATTTTTTAAATACCCTGAGGTCTTCCACAGGACTCAAGATTATTCCGAACGAATGGACAGGTAAGACTATCATGAGGTATTTAAAAGAAAATAAAATCGTTGCCATCCTTGCAGACCAGAGAGAAAAACGCTCAAAAGGTGTTTTTGTTGATTTTTTCGGTGAAAAGGTCTCCACAAACAGAGGACCGGTGGTGCTTGCCATGAAGACTGGTGCACCTGTAATA
>JAOAFK010000221.1 GCA_026416315.1 Syntrophorhabdaceae bacterium
AGAAAACTTGCCTTAAAATACCATCCAGACAGAAATCCAGGCAACAAAGAGGCAGAGGAAAGATTCAAAGAGATAAATGAGGCTTATGCTGTATTGAGTGACAAAGAAAAAAGAAAACAATACGATACATTCGGCATGGCCGGTTTCCAGCAGAGATATACTGAAGAAGACATATTCAGGGGATTTAATCTTGGGGACCTCTTCAGGGATTTAGGCTTCGGCAGTGGAGACATATTCAGTACTATTTTCGGCAGACAATCAGGCCGTGGTACAAGACAGAGGCGTGAATATTATGACTTTGGTGATTATATATCAAGGGAACAGCAGACTGGCATAGGCCTTGATTTAAATTATGAACTTGAAATACCCTTCATGGATGCCATAAGAGGTGCCACAAAAAGGGTATCCTTCAGAACTCAGACAGGGACAGAAGAGTTAGACGTTAAGATACCAAAGGGCATTGAAACAGGAAAGAAATTGAGGCTCAAGGGAAAGGGCAACATAGATCCGTTTACGGGTAAAAGGGGTGACCTCTATATAACTATAAAGGTTGGTGACCATCCTGTATTCAAAAGAGCGAGAAATGATATCTATGTGAAAAAAACAGTAAAATTAACAGATGCGATCCTCGGCGCTATGATAGAGGTGCCTTCCCTTGATGGCCCAAAACAGGTAAAGATGCCACCAGGGGCAAAAAAGATAAGACTTAAAGGACTGGGTGTTCATGATGAAAAAGGCGATAGAGGTGACCAGTACATAGAAATAGATGTGGAGATTCCTAAAAAGATCACTGAAAGGCAGAGGACCCTTATTGAGGAATTAAGGAGAGAAGGTCTTTAATGCTGCCAAGAAGGCATATCCTTGATGTATGGGAATTTGTAAAGGATGAAAGGGAACTCCTATCCATGGCAACAATAAATCTCGCAATAGATGCAGTGAAGTTCATGGATATGAAAGATAGGAGAGACCATCTTGTTGAAGCCCTTGAATTAAATGAATTCATATGTTTTATGTTTCCCATGAAAAGACCTGGAAACAGGTCTTTGCTATTTCATGTTATATCTGATTTGATAGGCCTTCTTATGTATGGGGTGCCAAGAAAGACAAGGCACAGCCTTGAGATCGTGGAGACAATCAACTATTCTGAAAAGAGCATGAAGGTCTATCCGGTGATTGAGGTATGGAATGCATTAAAGGACCGTATTTATAAAAAAAAGCACGGTGCCATGAGTATTATTGAAGGTTTCATAAAAAAAATAAAGATCGAAATGGACGTTATTGAAAACTATCCTTTTATAGAGGACATATTTTTTGAGTCTAAAAATGCATTGAAAGACTGGTTGCCATCGTTTTCAAGATACTATGACAAAAAAGGAAAGACAATTATTAAGGCATATGAAACTTGGTGGGATGTCTGGAAATGTAAAGACGATAAGGATGTAATATTAAAGGGCATGGTGGACAGGCTGTGTATTCAGGCAGAAACAGAATATGAAATAACCCTTGATGGCGATAGCATCTTCTCCTCTATAAAAAACGACAAAGAAGGAAACAGATTAGAAAATAACCACTTCTCCAGATGGTATAAAGAAGGTGTAAATTTATTGTTAAAAATTTAGCTCCCCTTATTGACAAAACCCCTTGTCACTCTTATATTAATTTTAGCAATCATTTCAATAAATGGCTAATTATTTAAAAAAATAAAAGAAAGGAGTGTGAAAAAATGAAAATCAAGCCATTACAGGACAGAATTCTTGTTAAAAGGATTGAGGAGGAGGAAAAGACAAAGGGTGGGATTATAATCCCCGATGCGGCAAAGGAAAAACCACAGGAAGGTAGGGTTATTGCTGTGGGAGACGGTAAGCTTTTAGATAATGGCACTAAGGCACCTTTGACTGTGAAAGTGGGTGACAAGATCCTCTTTGGAAAGTATGCGGGTACAGAGATTAAAATCGAAGGCGAGGAACATCTTATCTTAAGAGAGGACGATGTCCTTGCAATTGTAGAAGATTAATGAAAGGAGGGAAGAATAATGGCAAAAGAAATAAGGTACGATCAGCAGGCAAGAGAGGCAATTTTAAAGGGTGTTAATACCCTTGCCGATGCAGTTAAGGTGACTCTTGGTCCAAAAGGCAGAAATGTAATACTTGAGAAATCCTTTGGTTCTCCTACAGTGACAAAAGATGGTGTAACAGTAGCCAAAGAGATAGAACTTGAGGACAAGTTTGAAAACATGGGTGCCCAGATGGTTAAAGAAGTGGCAAGTAAAACCAGTGATGTTGCCGGTGATGGAACCACCACAGCAACTGTTCTTGCCCAGGCAATATACCGTGAGGGTGCAAAACTTGTGGCAGCGGGTCACAATCCCATGGAGTTAAAAAGGGGTATTGATAAGGCAGTTGAGGTTGTGGTGGAAGAACTGAAAAAACTCTCCAAGCCCACAAAAGACCAGAAGGAGATCGCCCAGGTTGGAACTATTTCTGCAAACAATGATGAGACCATCGGTAATATTATAGCTGAGGCTATGAGCAAAGTAGGTAAAGAGGGTGTCATCACTGTTGAAGAGGCAAAGAGCATGGAGACAACCCTTGAGATAGTGGAAGGTATGCAGTTCGATAAAGGTTATATCTCTCCATATTTTGTGACAAATCCTGAAAAGATGGAAGCAGTCCTTGAAGACCCGCTTATATTAATCCATGAAAAGAAAATAAGTAACATGAAAGACCTCTTACCTATTCTCGAACAGGTTGCAAAGATGGGCAAGGCCCTTTTAATCATTGCAGAGGATGTGGAAGGTGAAGCCCTTGCAACCCTTGTTGTAAATAAATTAAGAGGCACACTGAAAGTCGCTGCAGTTAAGGCACCTGGATTCGGCGATAGAAGAAAGGCAATGCTTGAAGACATTGCCATACTCACAGGCGGTCAAATGATCTCCGAAGAGTTGGGTATAAAACTTGAAAGCATAACACTTAAAGACCTTGGCTCTGCAAAGAGAGTTGTAATTGATAAAGATAATACAACCATAGTAGATGGAGCCGGTGATAAGAAAGACATAGAGGCAAGGGTAAAACAGATTAGAACACAGATCGAAGAGACCACATCCGATTATGACAGGGAAAAACTCCAGGAAAGGCTTGCAAAGCTCGTGGGTGGCGTGGCGGTCATCAATGTAGGTGCAGCCACAGAGACAGAGATGAAGGAGAAGAAGGCCCGTGTTGAGGATGCTTTAAACGCCACAAAGGCGGCTGTTGAAGAGGGAATTATCCCTGGTGGTGGTGTAGCATTCATCAGATGCATACCGAAACTTGAAGAACTCAAATACGATGGTGAGAGACAGTTCGGCGTGAATATTGTGAAAAAGGCATTGGAGGAGCCTTTGAGATGGATTGCTCAGAATGCAGGCCATGACGGCTCCATTGTCATAGAAAAGGTAAAGAGTGCAAAAGGTAATTTTGGTTTTGATGCAGCGAAAGAGGTCTTTGTAGATGATATGATGGAGGCAGGCATCATTGATCCTACAAAAGTTGCAAGGACAGCGCTTCAGAATGCAGCCTCTGTTGCATCACTGCTTCTCACCACAGATGCTATGGTTGCTGAAAAGCCCAAGGAAAAACAGCCCATGATGCCACCTGGCGGCGGAATGGGTGGAATGGATATGTATTAAAATTCAAGGGGAGGGCTATGGCAGGAGACCTCTCCTGCCCTTCCCCTTACTGTTCCGAAAGATATTTCACAGAAAGGCAGTTTTCCATAATTTTTTAATTCGTCCGCCACATCAATAAGTCTTTTAAACACAAAACCTCTTTCCATTGAGTTTTTTATAAAATGTTCGAGAAATTTTTTCCATCTATTGCCTTCAAGTTCTGCATGAACAGTAAGGATGTTTAAATCGTCTTTGAGGAGGGTTAAAAAATATTCTGCAAGCATTACAGGATTGTCACCTTCAATACCTACCACTTCATCGAGGGTTGGTAGTGTTGTGGGTATCTGTATAATGGAAAATCTATTTTTTTCCATTACAGGATAAAAAGGCAAATCGCCCCTTGTATCACTTGTATAAACAAAACCATTTTTTTGAAAAAAATCTAAGGCATGAGGATTTATCATCCATCCAGGTGCAGCAAAAGAGAGAGGGGCCTTTCCTGTTATCTCTTTGTAGACCCTTACCGAATCTTTCAATATCCGTTCTGTTTTTTCCTTACTTAGGTGTTTTATATGGTCATGCCAGTAGACATGATCATATCCGTGGATACCCACCTCATGACCTTCTTTGATTATCTCCTGTATCAGATGAACGGCCCTTTTTGCAATTTCAGGACCCCTTAACAGTATCCCATATAAAAGTGTCCTCAACCCATATGTCTTTAAAACACCTACACGGCTTGCCTTTTTTAGAAAACCTTTACGGATAAAGATCCTTTTTACAGTTCTGCCTGTGTTATCCCTACCCATGGGTATAAAAAAACTTACCTGGATATTATACCTACTAAACATCTCAAGAAGGGCAGGGACACCTTTTTGCATACCCATATGGGTATCCACATCAACCTTGATGCCTATAGTATTTTTAAAACTACTTTTCGACACTTAAGACCTTTGCACCCCTTATCTTTCTGTTTTTCAGTTCATAAAGGGCAATGTTTGCATCCTCGAGGCTGTAAATCTGAGTCTCTGGCTTAATGGGGATGCGGGCAGCAATATCTAAAAATTCTGATATATCCTTTCTTGCCACATTTGCCACACTCTTAATCTCCTTTTCAAGCCATATATGGGTGGGATAGTCTATTTCTGATAAGACCTGTTTGTCGCTGTATTCCTTCCTTATGGCATTTATCACAAGCCTTCCCCCTTTTTCAAGGTTTTCAAGGCCTTTTATCACCGGTAACCATACAGGGGTTGTATCTATTGCGCAGTGTATTTTTTCTGGTGGTTTTTCATCTATATCTC
>JAOAFK010000131.1 GCA_026416315.1 Syntrophorhabdaceae bacterium
ATGATCTTCAAGAAATCACCCCTTCTTGTGGATGGTGTGTCAAGTCTTATGGCAAAAAGTTTCTCTTTTAGGGCCTCTGCAACCCTCACCGCCTCTATCTTTTCATCGTTGAATGTGTCAATGAGGGATACCCTTCTTACATTTTTATCAATTACTTCATCAAATGCCTTTGTAGCCTCTACTGTATCTCCAAAAAGAAGTATCAGGGCATGGGGCATGGTTCCTACAGGTTCTTCTTTTAATAGTTCTGCATCATAGACCACAGATACACCGTCACAACCTCCTATGAATGCGCTCCTTTCCACCATGGGGGCTATGGCAGGGTGGATCCTTCTTGCACCAAAGCTCATTACCGGTCTTTTGCCGGCTGCTTTTTTACATCTTGCTGCCTTTGTTGCAATCCCTGAAGATTGACAGATGAGCCCAAGAATTGTGGTTTCAAGTATGCCAAATTCTGTATACATTCCTTCAATCTCCATCACTGGCTGATAGGGCTTTATGATTGTGCCTTCCTTCATGGCCCTTACTCTAATGTTCAATCCATCAATGATTTTTGCCACCTCTTCCAAACCCGTGAACACAGCCCAGGGGATGCCTTCAGGTAATCTTTTTACAATAAATTCAGCTCTTACCCATTTATCAATACCCTTTTTTTTCAGAATTTCCATTGTCTTAACAAAATATACATCTGTTATTTTTCCTTTTTTAATATCTTCAAAATCTGCAACGAAAAACATGATCACCCCTTCAAAATATTAAATAATGAAATAGATATTAATCAATTTTTTAAGAAATTGTAAATAGAATTGTTTACTCTGGACTTATTTTTTTAAAGGCAACTTGACATATGAAAATCCATTTATTTACAATTACCATAAGGGATAGCTGTGAAAATTGGCTATAAGGTCTGGATTGACAGTGATGGTAAGGCCTTTGGAGAGGGTCCTTATAGGCTTTTAAAGCTCGTTGAAAAGACGGGTTCCCTTCATAAGGCAGCTCAAGTGATGGGTATGTCATATCGTAAGGCCTTTGGTGTTATCCATAACGCTGAATCAAGGCTTGGTATAACATTGCTTGTGAGAAAGATTGGAGGTGAATCAGGAGGTGGCTCTAAATTAACAGAGGAGGGAAAGGCCTTTCTTGAAGTTTATGAGAGGTTTAATAATGAACTGGCTGAAACCATTGAGAAAATTTACAATAAGTATTTCTCATCATTATTTCTTTCCAAAAAATCCGAGAATACATGAAAGATATCTGTACAGTCATTCTGGCTTCAGGGTCTTCAAGGAGATTGGGCTTTAATAAACTTCTTGTGAAGATTGATAAAAAAACTGTAATTGAAAGGTCCATAGAGCCTTTTTTAACCTCCTTGATTGATAGAATTTTTATAGTAGTTGGATTTGAGAAAGAAAGAATAATAAAAGCAGTGGAAAGATATTCAGTTGTGATTATAGAAAACCCCCTATATCAAAAGGGTATGTCAGAATCCATTAAAGCAGCCCTGCCATTTATAAAAGATTATAGAGGTGTTTTCTTCCAGCTCGGAGACAGACCCTTTGTGGATAAAACACTGATAGAAGAGATGATACATGTTTTTAAAACTCACAATAAAAATATCATAGTGCCTGTGTATAGAAGACAAAAAGGCCATCCTGTACTTATAAGATTGGCTCCGTATATAAAAGAAATATCAAATATAAAGGGTGATAAGGGCCTGCGGGAAATTATAGATAAATATGTGGAAAATGTGGTATTTATAGAGTCACATGAAGGTATCATAGTAGGACTGGATACAGAAGAAGACATAGAAAATTTAAAAAAGAGGGGCTATGAAATTGAAAAAAATCAGGGTTGAAGATGCAGTGGGAAAGATTTTAGCACATGATATAACCGAAATTATCCCTGGCAAAAAAAAGGATGTGGCATTTGAAAGAGGAAAGACTATTGAGAAGGAGGATATTGAAAGGCTACTTGATTTAGGTAAATATCACATTTATGCCTTTGAAAAAGAGATAAAAGGTGTCCATGAAGAAGAGGCTGCCACAAGGATTGCAGAATCCATAAAAGACGAAAACATGGAGCTTCTTCCGCCTAAAGAGGGAAAGGTAAGCATCATTAGTAAAGTGGATGGTCTATTTTATGTGAATTTGAGACACCTCTTTGAGATAAATAGAATAAAGGATGTGCTTTTGAGCGTGGTGCCCAATAGGCACCCTGTAAAAAAGGGTGATTTGGTGGCAGCCACAAGGATCATCCCCCTGTATATAAAGGAGAAAGAATTAAAGAAGGTTGAAAGGGTTGCTGAGAAAGGAGTAATTTCCATAAAACCTTTTAAGCATTTCAAAATTGGACTTGTAATCACAGGAAGTGAAGTCTCAAGTGGTAGAATAAAAGATGCATCTTATATAGTTGAAGAAAAATTAAAAGGATATGGCCACGAGGTAATGGGAAAAAAGGTCGTTCCAGATAGTGTAAGCAAGATTAAGGATGCAATATTAGATTTATTCGAAAAAGGGGCACAGATGGTATTAACAACAGGCGGTCTATCTGTTGACCCAGATGATGTAACAAAAGAAGGCATAGAGGCAACAGGTGCTGAGGTGTTATTCTACGGCACACCAGTATTTCCAGGGGCAATGTTTCTCGTTGCAAGACTAAAGGGAAAATATATATTAGGTGCCCCGGCATGCATATACTATAATAGATATACGGTCTTTGATATAGTTATCACAAGGTTGATGGCAGGTGAGAGGATGCACAAAAATGATATAATAAAGCTTTCTTACGGTGGTCTATGTCTTCAATGTGAAGTATGTCATTATCCTGATTGTTTTTTCGGAAAGGGTATATAAACAGATATGAAAAATCTTGATGTGAAGATATTAATTAAAGGCGCAGGTGAGATGGCAACTGGTATTGCCCACAGGCTTTTTATGTCCAATTTTAAAAGAATACTCATGACAGAGATTGAAAAACCATTAAGCGTTAGAAGATTTGTTGCCTTCTCTGAGGCGGTTTATGAAAATCTATGGACCGTAGAGGGTGTTACTGCGGAACTCATAAGGGACATAAAGGAGATAGAACGAGTTTGGGAAATAGGAAGGATTGGCGTAATTGTGGATCCTGAATGGAGTGTTGTCCATGTTTTAAAACCACACATAGTAATAGATGCCATTATGGCAAAGAGAAACACAGGCACACAAAAGGATGAAGCCCCCATTGTTATTGGAGTAGGCCCCGGATTTAATGCCCCCCATGATTGTCATGCAGCCATAGAAAGTAACAGGGGTCATAATCTCGGAAGAGTATATTACGAAGGTTCCACAGAACCACATACAGGGATTCCAGGTCCTGTGATGGGATTCACATCAGAGAGGGTATTGAGGTCGCCTACATCAGGGATAGTAAGACATGTAAAAAAAATCGGGGATGAGGTTAAAAAGGGAGATGTGGTGATGTATATTGATGAAACCCCTGTTCTGGCAACAATTAACGGGATACTTCGGGGTCTGATCAGAGAGATATATGTAACAGTAAATGAAAAGATAGGGGATATTGAACCAAGGGGTAAAAAAGAGTATTGCTACACCATTTCTGAAAAGGCAAGGGCAATAGGAGGCGGTGCCCTCGAGGCAATCATGCATTTTTTAAATAAAGAGGTTATCTAATGAATGTATATAAGATAGCAGAAGATTATCTAAAGGAAGGCAAAAAGGGGATGTTTGCCACAGTGATAAGAAGGATTGGTTCTGCACCGAGGGATACAGGCGCAAAGATGTTCATAGGCGAGGATAGAAAGATTTACGGAACAGTGGGTGGCGGAAGACTTGAAAACGATGCCTTTGAAGAGGCATTGAATCTTATGGGTAAGGACATTACAAAGGTGCTGCATATCAGGATGAATGCCACAGAGGTGGCCCAGGATGGGATGCTCTGCGGGGGTAATGTGGATATTCTCCTTGAGCCTGCTGAAACGAGATACATTGAACTGTATAATGCCATAGACCATTCTTTGGAGAAGAGAAAGAAGGCCCTTATTATAACAAGATTTAAGGGCGATAAACTCTCCAAGACTTTTGTAGGTCATGACAATACAATCATTGGTGACCCTCTCAAAGAAGAGGAATCAGGTTATGTTGCCCTTTATATGAATGAGAGAAACCCCGTGCTTATTAATGAAACAACTGTTTTTGAACCCCTTGTAAAATACTCTCCTTTATACATTTTTGGTGCAGGTCATGTATCCCAGTATCTGTCAATCGTTGCAAAGCTTGTTGATTTTTATACAGTTGTCATAGACGACAGGGCTGAATTTGCAAACAGAGAGAGATTTCCCGATGCGGATGAAATAATGGTTGAAAAGTTTGAATCTGTCTTTGAAAGATTGAGCTTTACAGGCAGTGAATATATAGTTATAGTTACAAGGGGTCATCAGTATGATGCATTTGTGCTCAAGGAAGTTTTAAAGCGTGATTTTAAATATGTAGGTATGATAGGGAGTAAAAGAAAGGTTAAGATTGTAATGGAAAACCTAAAGGATCTGGGATTTAGTGAAGAATTGTTGAGGAGCGTCCATGCACCTATAGGGCTTGACATACATGCCGAAACACCCCAGGAGATTGCCATAAGTATTGCCGCAGAACTAATAAAAGAAAGGGCTAAAACTTGAATTTAGAGGATGAAATATTAGAAATAAATGAAACTGAAAGGATTGAGGAGCTTGAAGAAAAAGGGCTTCCTTTACCTTTTGACCCATTAAAAAAATATCTTGCTGATGTTTCAAAGTATCCGGTTCTATCAAGGGAAGAGGAATTCAGATTAGCAGAGAGGGTTTACAAGAACAAGGATAAAGAGGCTGCCCAGAAGCTCGTTATTTCAAATCTAAAGCTTGTTGTAAAGATTGCTTTAGAATATTACAATACCTATCTCAATATATTAGATCTCATCCAGGAGGGAAATGTAGGCCTCATGCATGCAGTTAAAAAATATAATCCATACAAAGGCACAAAATTTTCTACATACGCCTCCTTCTGGATAAGGGCATACATACTCAAATATATCATGGACACGTGGAGCCTCGTTAAAGTAGGCACCACGCAGAGCCAGAGAAAGCTTTTTTACCGTCTCAATAAAGAGAAGCAGAAACTTGAGGCCCTTGGTGTATTTCCTGCACCACAGCTTCTGGCAAGCTCCCTTGATGTAAAAGAAGGGGATATTGAGAGCATGGAAAAAAGACTTTCATACACGGATGTATCCCTTGAATCCAAGCTATACGATGAAGGTGATGATACGATACTCGATACCATTAAATCCGGTGAAAATGTGGAAGAAATAGTTGCAGAAAAAGAAAAGCAACTCATCCTTGCGGAAAAGATAAATCTCTTTAAAACGACCTTAAACGAAAAAGAACTCTATGTATTTGAAAACAGGGTTATGGCTGAAGAACCCTTAACATTACAGGATATCGGTGAAAAGTTCAATATTTCACGAGAGAGGGTAAGACAAATTGAGAATAAAGTATTGAAAAAATTCAAAGAGAAGTTCAAAGGGGAACTAAAGGAACTAGATTTTTAATCTTTCAAAGAGAACGCCAAACCGAACACCATTGGCGCTTACAATCATTTCATTGAAAGAAAGATATCCCATGATCTCTCTTAAAAGAATAATGCCCTGAAGGATTATATCCTCCCTTCCTGCCTCAAGCCCGGAGATGTGTTTTTTTTCAGAAACCTTAAGGGGTATCATGGCCTCAATAATACGATCTATCTCGTCAATGGTTATGGTGATAGCGTGGATGAATTCTTTTTTATATTCTTTCAGACCCTTTTTTATACCCGCCACATTTGTTATTGTGCCACCTGTTCCCACAAAAGTGCAGTTTTTTCCTGTAAATGGTAGATTTAAATTTTCTCTTATGAATCTTTTCATACGATGGATCTCTGATTTTAAGACAGGATCGTGGGCGATAAACATCTCTGTGAGTTTAACGGAGCCAATGGGAATGGAGACAAAATCAATAAAATTGGATTTATCTGCCTTTATAATTTCAGTGCTGCCACCGCCTATATCCACAATGATACAATCATCAGAATTTATTTTAGGGTCATAAAAAATGGATAGGTATGTGTAATATGCCTCTTCTTTTTCTGTAATAACCCTTACTTTCAAATCAAGGTCATCTTTAACCTTTTTTAAAAAGAGATCGCTATTTTTTGCCTCCCTTAAGGCGCTCGTTCCAACACATAGAATTTCATCAACTTCCTGTTTTTTAGCAATGTTCATATATTGTTGAAGAACAGATATTGTTCTCTCCATAGCATGTTTTTGAAGAAAACCCGTTTCTTTCAAACCTTCACCGAGCCTTGTAATGGTAGAAACATCCATGATTTCGTTTATGGTTTTATTATGTTCCACTGATGCTATGAGCATAAGCACCGTATTGGTTCCAATATCAATGGATGCGTATTTCATTGACATCTCTCTCTGGAAGCAATATTATAGCCTATATTAACCATGAGGTAAAATTATAATGGATATTGGTGGTTTTGTGGCATTTACTGGAGGATTACTTTCTTTTTTCAGCCCCTGTGTACTGCCCCTTGTGCCCTCTTATCTTATTTTTATCAGCGGCATAACATATGAGGATTATATAAAAACCAACCAAAAAAAATACAGAAAAACTGTACTTCTCCATGCAGTATCTTTTATTTTGGGATTTTCATTCATTTTTGTTTTTTTAGGTATTGCCTCATCTTTAATTGGACGGTTTTTTGTTCAATATCAGGATTATATTGTTAAATTAGGTGGTGTGATAATTGTTTTTTTAGGATTATTCTATCTCGATATAATTAAGATTCCTTTTCTAAACAGACAAAAGGTGTTTCAACTGAATAAGAAACCTGTTGGAGTATTCGGTTCTTTTTTAATAGGTATCACCTTTTCTTTTGGCTGGACACCCTGTGTGGGTCCTGCTCTGTCTTCCATTTTGATGCTTGCATGGACATCGGATAAGATATTGCAGGGTGTTTATCTTTTAAGCCTATATTCTTTAGGTATGGCAATCCCCTTTATTATTTGTGCCCTTATATTTGACAGGATATTTGAGTTTATAAAG
>JAOAFK010000143.1 GCA_026416315.1 Syntrophorhabdaceae bacterium
ATGATGATTCTAAAAGAATTAGGTATAAATATAGGACCTGTTCTTGCCGCAGCAGGAATAGTGGGTCTTGCAGTGGGTTTTGGTGCCCAGAGCCTTGTAAAGGATGTGATTGGGGGTTTTTTCATCATCCTTGAAGACCAGATAAGGGTGGGTGATGTGGTGGAAATAGGAGGGAAAAGCGGTCTTGTGGAAAAGATAGGTTTAAAAACAACGGTTTTGAGAGACTTATCAGGGAATGTTCATTTTGTTCCAAATGGAGAGATCAAAGTTGTGACAAATATGACAAAAGAGTATTCACGGTATGTCATAGATATAGGTATTGCCTATAAAGAAGATGTGGATAGGGTTATGGAGGTGATAAAGGAAATTGATGAGGAATTAAGGAATGACCCAGAATTTAAAGATGACATAATAGCACCCATTGAAATTTTAGGACTTGACCAGTTTGCAAGCTCATCAATTATCATCAAGGCAAGGACAACTACATTGCCCATAAAGCAATGGCGTGTGGGCAGAGAATTTAATAGAAGAATAAAAAAGAGGTTTGATGAGTTAGGAATTGAAATACCGTTTCCCCATCTCACTATTTTTATGGGGACAGACAGGGAAGGGAACCAACCACCTATAAAGATTATTCATGAAAAAGAAAAATAGTTTAAGGATTCTAAACTTTAATTTTACAAGCCCATATATAAAGTGTATTATTAACTTATGATTCATATAATGACGACCATTGCAACAGTTCTTCATATCTATAAAAAATGTCCTAAATGCGGGCACATGCAAAGGTTTAAGGGTAAAAAGAAGGGTGAAGAGGTAGAATGTAAAAAATGCAAAAATAAGTTCACCCTGAAATAAACTCAACGTCTGTTGCTTTTATGGCCTTTTTATTGTAGATTTTCTACTCTTATGAAATTCAAAGTAATAAGCCTTGGTTGCCCTAAAAACCTTGTTGAGTCTGAATTTATAATACATCAACTTGAGACAGCCGGACATACAAATGCTGATGACTACGATACTGTTTTAATAAATACATGTGCATTTATAACAGATGCCGTAAAGGAATCAATAGATAGCATATTTGCTGAAGCAAAGAATAAAAAGAAGGTAATTGTCACAGGGTGTATGGTGGAAAGATATAAAGATAAACTTCCTGCAATTCTTCCTGAAGTGGACCTCTTTATTGGCAGAAGCTATTATAGTGAAATAGAGGGAATCATAGAAAAAAGCGGGTTTTTTTATAAAAGAGGCGTTTTTTTAGAGACCTTTCCAAGAAAAATACTTACAAAAAAACCCACAGCCTATCTGAAGATTATGGAGGGCTGCAACAACAGATGTAGCTATTGTGCTGTTCCAGATATAAGGGGGTCTGTAGTAAGTAGATCCATAGGAGATATAAAAGAGGAATTTTTATGGTTAATAGAGAGAGGCTATAAAGAGATTAACATAATCGGTCAGGATATAGGTTCATACGGAATTGATAATTCTACAAACCTTAAATCCCTTATTGAGGAGCTTATAGGAATTAAAGGTGATTACTATATAAGGCTCATGTATATACATCCCAAATGGGTTGATGAAAACTTGTTGAATGTGGTTAAAAAACACCAGAGGATTATTAAATATCTTGACATACCCATACAGCATTCAGAAGACAAAATACTTTCCGCAATGAATAGAGGCTATTCAAAGGCATACCTTGAATCCATGTTAGGAATGATAAAAGAGATCATACCTGAATGTGTGTTAAGGACAACGGTCATTATAGGTTTTCCCGGTGAAACAGATGATGACTTTAATGCCCTTTGTGAATTCATAAAAAAATGGAAGTTTGATAACCTCGGTGCTTTTAAATACTCAAGGGAAGAGGGTACACCAGCATATAAACTTAAGGGCCAAGTAAAAAAACATGTTAAAAACAAGAGGTTTAGTGAATTGATGAACATACAGAAACATATTTCGAAAGAGAAATTAAAGTTATTGGAGGGAAAGGACAGTACAGTGATAGTGGAAGAAAAGGCCAAAAACTTTTTGATAGGAAGACTTATTACACAGGCACCTGATATCGATGGAGTTGCATTTATCGAGGGTGAATGCATAGAGGGTGAAATCAAGGAATGTAAAATAGTAAAAACCCTTGATTATGATGTCATAGTCCGTGTATAGAATTTGGTGTAAAAAATAAATAAATAAATAAGGAGAGGCTTTTTAGATGGAACCTATAAACGAACTTATAGCTGTGAGAAAGGAAAAGGAAAAGGCATTAAGGGAGATGGGGATTGATACATATCCCAGGGATAGAGGACCTTATGTAACAGCAGAAGAAATATTAAAAAAGTTCGGTAATTATTCTGAACAAGAGCTTGAGGG
>JAOAFK010000026.1 GCA_026416315.1 Syntrophorhabdaceae bacterium
AATAGACGAAGATATTATGAAAAAGGTCATCAACCTTCCTTGGATAATAACCTATGAAGACCATAACATAAGAACCGGTATTGCACCCCTTATCGCCATGTATCTTTTGAAATCAGGATATAGAGGTAAATTCGAATCATATGGTGTAAAAGATTATGGTGTTTCAGGGGACCCGGAAGAGGCATATAGGCATGAAGGCCTTGATGTAGAAACTATGGAAAAGAACATTAAGGAGGTTTTATGGAAGACATAAAAAAGATGTATAAAAAAATAGTGAAGGATAATTTTCCCGATACAATAAAGATAGATATGGGGGGCCAGATACTCATATATAAAAAGAAGATCTGGAATATTTATGATAGTGATGAGGGATGGAATGTGGAGAGGGGATTGAGATACGGTGAAAACCCCGACCAGCCTGCTGCCATGTATGAACTAATAAATGGAAATATTGTTTTAGGCGATGTACGTTTTTTTGACAGCGATATAAAACTGGTAAGCGGGGTCATGGAAGAAGACATGATTCAGGTGGGAAAACATCCAGGAAAGATAAATCTCACAGATGTGGATAATGCCTTGAACATCCTTAAATACCTCGATAAAAAACCCGCATGTGCCATCATGAAACACAACAACCCATCAGGAGTCGCCTATGGTGCAACAAATACAGAGGCATTTATAAAGGCATTCTCATCTGACCGCATTGCGGCATTCGGAGGCTGTGTGGTATTCACAAGAACCCTTGATGAAGAAACGGCTAAAGAGATGGTGCCCTATTATTTTGAGGTGGTATGCGCCCCAGAATTCGAAGGTGGTGCAATTGATATCCTTAAAAAATGGAAGAACTTAAGGCTTCTTAGAATTAAAAATATAGAAGGTTTGCAGAAATTTAAATTTGTAAGGCATATTGATATAAAATCTTTAATGGATGGTGGTATTATCTTACAGGAATCACAGCCTTTTAAAATAAAATCAAAAGAAGACTTAAGGCCTGCCGAGGCTATATACAAAGGTCAAACGTACAGAATAAAAAGACAACCAACAGAAAGGGAATATAATGACATGTTGTTTGGATGGTATGTGGAGACAGGGGTGAGTTCCAACTCTGTACTTTTTGTAAAGGATGAGGCAACCGTGGCCATAGGCACAGGGGAACAGGACAGGGTTGGTGTAGTGGAGATTGCCATATTTAAAGCATATAAAAAATTTGCAGACCTTGAGGTGTTTAAAAGATTTGGTATACCCTATGCGGTTTTTAAATTAGAGGCAGAAAAAGGCTTAAGAAAGATGGAGGATTTAAAGGCAATTGAAGAGTATACAAGAGAACAAAAAGCAGGGCTTATGGGATCTGTGGTTGTATCAGATGGATTCTTCCCTTTCAGGGATGGTGTGGATGCAGCCATAAAGGAAGGGGCAACAGCAGTAATACAACCTGGTGGTTCAGAGCGGGATTATGAGGTAATAGAGGCATGTAATGAATCAGATGTGGCCATGGTCTTTACAGGTCAGAGGTTATTCAAACATTAATTTTGTAATGATAATTTTTTCCTTTAATTTCAAATGTGTTTTTTTGATTTGCACACAAAAAATGTGATGAATATCAATTTTTTGTTGACTTTTTTGATTATAAAGTTATTCTTATAGAAAAAAGGGGCTAAAAAAGGGGAAGGGGGGTGACCAATCAAAGAAAGATCAAAAAAAAATTGTATACAAAATAAAGTTCATCTTTTTGCAATCCTTTATAAAAATTTACAGAAAGGGGGTGAGAAAAAATATTTTTCCTTATAAAAAAATCTTATGTAAAAAAATAAAAAAGGAGGGTTATTTATGCAACCAACTCAACCTATTGCACCCCCGCCAGTACAGTTACCTGATGCATCAGTGCTTATGG
Source organism: Syntrophorhabdaceae bacterium (assembly GCA_026416315.1). Lineage (GTDB taxonomy): Bacteria > Desulfobacterota > Syntrophorhabdia > Syntrophorhabdales > Syntrophorhabdaceae > JAKORG01. Next base: position 1,892 of record JAOAFK010000026.1, read on the forward strand.
CTCCCTGGTATGTCTGGTGGGCTCTCATTATCGGGCTGTTCCTCATGACATTTATCGGAACATGGTTAATAACAAGGGGGTGGAAAGAATGAATCCAATACAATATCTTGAAATGCCAAAACCAACAACAACGATTGTAGTGTTATCTATAATCGGTGTCGGAATACTTTTGCTCGTATCAATTCTATTAGGTGTAGCAAGTAAGAGAAGGGTCGCAAAAGGCTCATTTGAAGAATACCTTGTAGGTAAAAGAGATATAGGACCTGCAATTACAGGATGTGCCCTTGCAGCATCGTATCTCTCTGGCTGGGCATTTTGCGGTTCCACTGGCGTTGTCTATTCGGTAGGCTTTTCAGGTATGTGGTTCGCTGGAATCTGGAGCCTCCTTGGCCTCATTCCATGTTGCTGGCTTGCCGCTGTAAAGACAAGGGAATTTTCAGCAAAGTTAGGGGCAGCCACCCTTCCTGAAACAATCGGAAAGAGGTTTGAGAGCAAGATGCTCCAGACGGTTGTGGCCATTTGTATGCTCTATTTCTTGTTTATGTATTCTGTGGGTCAGCTTAAAGCAGCAGGTGGGGTATGGTATGCTGTGACCGGTTTGCCGCCCCTTTGGTGTCTCCTTCTCTCTATATTTATTGCATGGCTATACATGGTGCTTGGTGGTTATGTAGGAACCCAGTGGTCCATGGCATTCCAGGGAGCATTTCTCGGGTTTGTTGGTGCCCTCATTGGTGTTTGGGCAATCATCTGGGCAGGAGGTTTCTATGAAATCTCAGCGAAACTGTATATGGAACCAAAGGTAGGCCCTGCATTGATTAAATTGATAAGACCTGAGCTTCCAAAGGTAGGACCGACTGAGCTCTTTTCAAGTTATGTGGGTATCCTTGCAACGCCTGTTATCTTCTTTACAATGGCCATAGGATTCCCCCATAATGTGAGCCGTTTTCTCGGCATGGGAAGGCTTACAAAGAAAGGATACTGGACACTCATTTTAATGGTCTATCTCATTGCAGGTGTCCCTATAATGCTTGACTGCTCAAGCAACGGCCTTGTTGCAAGGATGATTTATGGCCCCAATCTATTAAAAGTAAAACCCTGGGGAGCTGACCTTGCAGCCCCGGCACTTTCCTATGCAATAGGTGGGGCTCCCATGATGGTGTTATATGTCATGGGTCTTTTTGCAGCAGCCCTCTCCACCCTCGCTGGTATGGTGTTTATCATGAGTGCGAATATCACAAGGGATATAATAAAAACATGGTGGCCACAGGTATCTGATAAGTCCATGCTCTATCTTGGATATTTCCTCATTGCTTTATTTTTGTTCTTACCCTTCTACTGGACACTGGTAAACCCACCACCACTTCTTTCCATATTTATGGGCCTTGCCGCAATGGGTTTAGGTGCCATATTCTTCTTTGTAACAGCAATTTCTTATTACTGGAAAAGGGCAACAAAATGGGGTGCGTTCTTTACAATTCTCTATGGAACAGGTATGAGTATCTATGGCGGTTACAAGGTGCTGTTTAAGAAGGAAATCGGTATGGGTACATTTGAGTGGTGGCTCGTTATCGGTTGTGGACTTATTTATTTTATCATTAGTGCCATAACAAAGCCACCTTCAAAAGAACTCATTGACAAGCTATTCCCTGCAAAAAAATAGTCAGGATTAGAGGGGCAGTTAACTGCCCCTCTTTTTTTATTAATATCCATCAGAGGAAAAATATGGATTTTGACTTTATGCTCCTTTATGAAATCATCTGGTTAGGGATGGGGATTTTTTTTGCAGGATATCT
>JAOAFK010000021.1 GCA_026416315.1 Syntrophorhabdaceae bacterium
AAAATATCTTCTCTCTGCCATTCTGTACCTTTTATATATAAGACCTCTTTCTCTCTTTTTACAATAGATGTATCTTTAAATGCCCTTTTCTTCTTGCTTTTAATCCATCTTTCCCACATCTTATCAAGTTTGAATTCTACTGTATTTCTCAAATCCTTCTTGCCATAAGCTGTAAAAAAACTCTCTTTTTCATCCTCTGACATCTCTTTGTATATCATGGCAAGGCTATGAGATATATTTGATACTTCATCTATAAATGAAAAGTGTCTTTTTATCTCCATCTTATGTAAATCAATAATATAGGGCTTGCCATCCTGTATTATTATATTATTTAGATGGAGGTCATTATGTTTTATCTTATGGGCCTTTAGTGTTTTTAAAAGCATGGCGAGCTGGTTAAGCATTTCTTTTTTTTCTTCTGATTCATAAAAAAGTTCCAGGAAATTTTTTCCTGATAGATGTCTCTGGATTATGTAGGACCTGCCTCGTGAAACACCATATCCTAAAGGTTCAGGGGTATTAATAGAAAAGGAAAGGAGTGTTTTCCCCATGATAAATTCTTTTTTACCTCTCGGGTATAACAATCTTCTAAAAAAGTCTGAAATACCATTTTCCCTGAAAGATTTTAAAAAGTATCTCTCACCATTTGCCTTAATAATTTTATGTTCCCTTCTTTCTATGGATCTCAACTCCATGTTGTATAAAATTTTCTCAATTGAATCGTCTTCTAAAACCCAGCGAATGCCTTTTATATTTATTTTTTTCATAGCTTATCCATAATTTTGGTTTTTTGAAGCAATCATCTTTTTTAGTAGATATAATTCCTAAATGGTTTTATTGACTCTAATTTTTTTACAAACCTTTTTCAACTATCCTCCCTTTAGCCATCCAATAAGTTTTGGTGCACATGTCTGAACTGTGTAACCCTCAAGCACCTTTTTCCTGCCTTTCATACCCATATTTATCCTTAAATCAGGGTTTTCTATTAATAATGATAATTTTTCAATCCAATCTTTTTTTGTATCTGCCCAGAAACCATTTATGCCATCTTCCACAACATCCTTATTGATTCCCACAGGTGTGCAAACAGCAACAACACCCACACCCATATACTGGATGATCTTATATCCGCATTTACCCATGGACCATAGGTCATTAAATAATGGCATGACACCAATGTCGAGCTTTTTTAATTCCTCCACTTCAGTCTCATACCTCCATTGAACCCTGTTCAATTTTATGTGTTTTGTTTCTATGAATGTATCGCAGATTATCGTAAGCATAACGTTATTATATCGCCTTCCTAACTCCTCCCACACATCCTTATAGCTTTCCATGTAATGGATACTACCATGATCCCCAATCCATCCGATATTTACAAACTCGGTAACCCTGTATTCTTTTAGAGAATACCTTTCCCCATCTATGGGGGTTGGCAAAACCCTTACGTCACTATGATATTTCTGTGCCTCCTTTTTTAGAAAATTATTTCCCGCAATGACCATGTCTGTATATTTGAGCATCCTTTTGAAACTCCATCTTCTCCTTAAAGAATATGGGTTTTTTGCAAGGGAGTTTTTGAACATTATTGCATCATCAAAATCATAAATGATTCTTTTTCCTTTCTGTTTTAGATAAAAGAGGATGGATAGTGGCAAACGCTTCCTTTGCACAAAGACTGTGTCAAATGATTTTATGTCCTTTAAATATTTGACCCAGCCTTTGAAGTTTTCTGGAAATTCCTGTATATCGTAATCTATATTACTTTGTTTAAAAAAAGGTAGGTATTGAATCACCCTGTATCGACTTGCCGCTACATTAAAACCTTGTATTAAAAATGATATCTTCAAGGAAAGCCGTCACGAGATATAATTATCGTATTTATCAAAATGAGATTGCTCTTTTGTTTCTATTTGTTTTTCTAATTTTCCAGTTTTATTTTTCAAAAAAGGCTCCATCTCTTTTATGTCCTTTACAGATATAGTAGAACAACCAAAAAAGAGGGCAAATATAAAAATAAAAAATAAAACCTTTAAAAATTTCATATAAAACATTTTACAAGACTTTTTTATAATGGAGTATAAATGAACATGTTATTTCTGTCAATAGGATTGGATTGATTTTTGAGCGTTTGTCTTTCAAATTAAACATCCATTTCATCTCATTTGACAGAAATTTTATTTTAAGTAGCCCATTCCTTTAGGCTTAAAAAAATTTACCAAGATAGCCTGCCTTCCAAAATATTATAATGGCTATAATGAGAAGGATTATAAGTATATAAAGCCCCCAGGGAGTTTTCTTATCTGCATAGGGGTCAGTTAAAAGCCTCTCTGAACCCTCTGGAATCTTTGCAAGACCTGTTAAGGACGTTCCAAATTTTATATTTATCTTTGCCCTTGTATTTACCGCCCATCCGTTTGCGTCAAGTATGGGCCCGAGATTACGCTTTCTTAACTTTAGCCATGCTATAAACATGGATGGCCCTGAAATTACAAGGATTATGCCTGCAAATAACAAAGGCAACTGCCACCATGCAAGCTTAAACAATCCTGTCACAATGGAAGTTATAGCCGAGCCTATAAAACCTATGGCAAGGCCTATGGCTGCAAAGATACCTGCAAATTTACCTACATCAAAGGCCTTTTCTGCCTCCTTTGGTTTTCCCGTTGCTGCCTGGGTGCCTGCCTGCATTGCTTGAATGGCAAGCCTTTCTGATGAGGCCTTTGAACGGGCTGCAGCAATCTTCATCAGTTGCTCACTTATCATCTTACTTGCCTGTTTATACGGTGACCAGAATGCCTGCCTTATACTGATTGGGTGTTCAAGTATCCTAATTACTGTTGCATCCCAGTCTTGTCCATTCCTGTCATAAAAGACACCGTTTCTGCCCACCATGAGCTGGTCAGAATCACCTGCTGTAAAGGCAGCAACAATCGTCATCTTATCATTGCCACCCCTTCTTATACAGTTACAGTAAACAAGATAAACACTACTTAAATTTGCAAGGTTTGCATGGCTCGCTACATCATCCACCTTTATACAGAGTTCACAGCTTCTGCCATCGAGATACAGGGTGCCTGCCTGAAATATTGCCTTCTTTTTAAGACTATAAAAATCACGAAGGGCCACAAAATTGTTTATGAAGGTGTGCAGATATTTACAGTAGCGGACAAGTTTATCTACAGATGCAATGGCATTGGCCTGTGCCTCAAAGGATCTGTCCTTCTCGATAAGCTCTTCTATGGTTGCCCTGTAGTTGCTTTTCAGTATCTCTTTTACCCTATCTATGCCGAGTTTCTCAACGGATGTTTCAGGTTTTTTATTAATCCATGTCTCATAAGGGACAAAAAATGCCTTTATCTTGTCCCATTCTTCCATGGTGATTGTCTCTTTTTCCCCAAGAAGAGGAACAACAACCTCCTCTTTAAATCTTTTCACAGGCTCAATCCATGCCGGATTTAGACCATCTTTAAGGGGTAAGGGTTTTTCTGGTTCAACAATGGCTATGGGAAATGCGGCATAGGATTCACGAGAGACAGAAAGGTCAGAGAGAGAAATCCTTTGATACTCTTCAATGGAAGGATTTAAAAGTTCAGATGATCGTCTGTCAAACTTTGCAAGTTTACATCTTGTAAAATAATCATCGATCTTACTGCGGACAGAGATGAGGGCATCAAAAGCATCTTTTGTGGATTCCCCAAGTATCATTATGGAGGGTTCTTTAATAATGTCTTCATACCAGTCATAATATAACTGTATATTATTAAAAAACTTCTCAACTTTTTCAGATGAGATACCGGGGGTTCCGCTTCTGTCAATTTCTGCTCCGAGGCAATTCATAATATCGTTGATTACAGCCTTTGTGTCCTCCCTATCGGCAGATTCAGCAGGTATGATGCCGTCTCCGTTGAATTTCGTTTGGGAGAATATCCTGTCTTCACTGCTTGTATCATCAACGGTTATGAATCCTTCCTTTTCCTTTCCAAGATTCTGTAAAATCTGTCGGGCTGAATTAAAGATAGTTTTACCCTCTTCTGTAGTATCGTTAATGGCATTAATGGGGATACCTTCTTCGCCTTTTACGAGAAAATCAGGGTCTTTAAGGAGTGATCCCGCCCATTTAACGGCTTCCAAAACCTCTGGCACCCTTATGTGACCATCATGGTCTGTATCTATGTATTCAAGGGTCTTTGTGTCAAACTCAAGGTCTTTTACTGGACAACTGAGCACAGCCCACAATTTTTGATCTAACTCTTCTAAAGAGAGTATATCTTTACCTGTCTCAATGGATACCTGGTCAAAACCTCCTGCCCTGAAAAAACGCCATTTATGAGTTGACATATCTGCCCCCTTTTTTATTTTTATATAGTCCAATTTTACATGATATAACATGAAAATCAAGCTATAAAATTCTATATTTTTCACCAAAGATAAATGGGCATTATTGACCTTATCCTTTTGTTTTCTTGACAGATTTAAATCAATATTACATAATTCCATAATAACTCAAAGAAAGCTGGTGATTTTATGACCAAGAAAAAGAGGCTTTTTTTTAAAATCTTTCTTGCATTATTTATTATCTTTATCATCTTTACTGTAACAGGTTTTTTTATTGCCCCACCGATTTTAAAGTCCCTCCTTGTA
>JAOAFK010000115.1 GCA_026416315.1 Syntrophorhabdaceae bacterium
TTTGATAAGATTCTTTTAGACGCACCATGTTCATCTGTAGGAATCATAAGAAAACACCCTGAAATAAAATGGAGGCTAACAGAAAAAGACATAGAAAAGCACTCAACACATCAATTTTCCATGATAGAATCTCTCTGGCCAAGTTTAAAAAATGGTGGACATTTTATTTACAGTGTCTGTTCCTTTGAACCTGAAGAAACTGTTCAAGTCATTAAAAAACTGCATGAAAAATTCAAATTTATCGTTGAAAAACCTCTTCCTCTTCTGTTTAATAATGAATATTTTATTTCACTTCCACACAGAACAGACCTTGATGGATTTTTTATAGCAAGGTTAAAAAAACAATGAGATTGTTTAAGATCACTTGTTCTCTTTTTTTTGCATTCTTATTTTTTATTATTTCTGCATATTTTACTATGAAGATTGTTTTGAAAACTCAGGAAACAGTAGTTTGTCCAGACATTGTGGGTAAAGAGTTGAATGAGGCTAAAAGACTTGTGGAGTCAAAAGGTCTTACATTTCATGTGGTTAGATATGAAAAAAGAAATGACATTCCTTATAACCATATTACGGTACAAAAACCCGCAGCAAATATTACAACAAAAAAAGGAAGAACTGTTCTCGTTATTGTTTCAGATGGTCCTGAATTACTACCTGTGCCACAGCTTGTGGGACAGGAAATAAACAGGCTTGATGAAATTTTGAATGAGAAAAAGATAATTGTGGAAAAAATCATATACGTACCCGATGAAAATGAAGGAAAAATTATTGCCCAGACACCAAAAGCAAACGAAACGATTCAGGAAGGTAAAGGAATTACCATATTTGTGGGAAAGAGGCCAAAAAGGTATGTCGTTATGCCTGATTTAAAAGACATGAATATATCAGATATAAAAGAGGAACTAATAAGAAAAAAAATAGCTTTTAAGATTAATTATTTAGATTTAGAAGGGGACCAAGGAAAATATAACATCATTGCCTCTGTTCCTAAAGGAGGCATCTTTGATGCAGATGAGGGATTGGAATTAAAAATAAGTTTAAGGAGGGAAGATGAATAGAGTAAAGATAGCACCGTCAATTCTATCATGTAATTTTCTTAAATTAGAGGAAGAGATAAAAAAGGCTGAAGAAGCAGGTGCGGATCTGTTTCACATAGATGTAATGGACGGCCATTTTGTTCCCAACATCACCATAGGTCCCATGTTTGTAGAACAGATCAAAAAGGTCACATCTAAGCCCCTTGATGTGCATCTCATGATAGAAAACCCGGACAGGTTTATAATAGATTTTATAGAAGCAGGTGCAGATATAGTAACAATCCATATAGAGACGGATAAACACATATTGAGAACGATAGAGGTTATAAAATCTAAGGGTGTAAAGGCAGGGGTCACTTTAAATCCTGCAACACCCCTTATAACAATTGAACATACCATTGATAAAATAGATCTACTTCTCATTATGACCGTTAATCCAGGCTTTGGAGGACAGACATATATCGATGCCATGGATGAAAAGATAAAAAAGGCAAGGCAGATCATAGATGCTTCAGGTAGACACATCGAACTTGAGGTAGATGGGGGCATTAAGGCAACTAATGCGAAAAAGGTTGTTCAGAGCGGTGCAGACATACTTGTTATGGGAACGGAGATATTTCATAGTGGTGATTACAGAAAAAAGATAAAAGAGATAAGAAGCATTATAAAAAGCATCATAAAGGATTAAGCCATAATGGAGTGTGATTGAATGATAATTGGTCTAAAAAAACAAAAAGTTTACAAAAAGGTTTTTGAAGATGCTTGTCATCAATTTAAAAAATCGAATATTGAGGAACAATTTCAAAGGTCGGGTATAGTGTACAGAAAAACTGAAAAGGGATATGTGGCAGAAATACCTTTTTTTGATGAAATCATAACCATGTCATATCCTGAATTTAAATTTGCAAGCAATAAGTCAACGGTAGTAAA
>JAOAFK010000014.1 GCA_026416315.1 Syntrophorhabdaceae bacterium
TTATAGGACACCTTATGAGGTATATTATGGTTACTACAGGAAGGCTAATAGTATATCCTGTAATTAAATGCATGAGGGGATCTCAGGTCAATCCACCAAATACTTCCAAGATTTCTGTCTTGACAATGGGGAGTAGTTTAGTTTTCATAAAAATCTTTATAAAGAAGTTGAGTCTTTTGGTAAATTATAATTGTTTATGTTTATTTTCCATTTTTTTAAAGGATTTTAAATTTTAGATGGCTTTCTGTACAAGACCTTTTTTAAGGCACTTTGTGCATACCCTTATCTTTTTTGTGGTTTTTCCCATGACCACCTTTTTATTTTGAAGATTTGGCAGCCAAACCCTTTTAGTCTTGTTGTTTGCATGGCTAACATTATAGCCCATTTGTTTGCCTTTTCCGCATATCTCACACACTCTTGCCATAGTTTCCTCCAAACCTTTTATGAAGATGAGAATTTTATACAGAAAAGTAATTAAAGTCAATTAAAAAAACCTATCATAACCTTCCCTTAATTTAATGACCGCTTCGAGAAAGGTTACAGGTGTGGGGCTCGATGCTACATATGGGTCAAGTATTATGAATTTGGGATCTTTTAAATAACTTTTCCACCTTTTTATTTCTGTTTCTATGTTGTATCCCATATCCATTAAGACAATAATTTGTGGGTTTTTTTTTATAACCTCTTCAATATTTATCCTTGAATACGGAATATCTGCAGAAATTATATTACTACCACCTGCATATTCAATGATATCGTTGACAAAACTTGCCTTTGTGGCCACAACAATGGGCTCTGAACCAACCTGCCACATGACGCTAAACTGTTTTGATTTTTCTCTTTTATGAAGTGTCTGTTCTACATTATCTATGATTTTTCTTGCTGCATCTTGTCTGTTCATCATCTTTGCAAGGACTAAAAAATTATAGGCAAGGTCTTTGAAATTTTTAGGCCTTTTAAAAAAAAATGTATTAATACCGAGTCTTTTTACTCTTTCAATAAACCATAGCTGATTTCCTTCCTGGGCGCCCATAACAATATCCGGTGCTAAAGATATAATTTTTTCCATATCAGGTCTCTGGGGTGTGCCAATTTTTTCCTTTTTCTGGGCATCGGCCGGCCTTTTACAGAATGTGGTATTGGCAATAAGGGCCTTTTCAACACCTAAAAGATAAATGGATTCAGTAATCTGTGGGGATAGGGATACAATCCTTTCATAACTAAAAGTGGATGATGGTTTAGAGATACATAAAATCAAAAAGACAAAGAAAATATAGCGTTTAATCCTCACCATGTTTTGGGGGCGTTGTCTTTTTAATTTCTTCAATCTCTTCTTCTATTTCTCTAATTTCTATAGATAATTTTGTTATGGTACTAATCCTTTCCTTTAGAAAAGGACTATCCATTGTGGGGGTTCTACCTGATGTAAACTGGTCGTATACATATTCCCCTATTTCTTCGTATAATTTTTTAATAGTTCTCTGCAGTTTAGCAATATCAAGATATTTTTTCTTTCCAATTTTTGCCTGCTTTTCCACATTAAAGGCAATATCTTGGGCTGTTTCTTTAAGTGTCTTTAAACCCTCCTCTGTCTTTTTCTTTAATTCATCCATCAGAGTCATGAAAACCCCCTATTAATTTATGTAAATTTCAATTCAATATATGAAAAAAATTTTAAACTTGCAACTATTATTCAGGGAATTTCACTGTTTTTATATGATTTTACAGTTGAAATTATAACCAAACCTGCAATAAAAAACGCCGCAACCGAAAGCACAGCAGGTCTCTGACTTTTAAAAAATGATGAAAGGAAACCAAAAACAATTGGTCCCATTATAGCAGAAGATTTACCCACAAGGTTATAAACGCCGAAATATTTTGCCTCTTCTCCATGAGGAATAAAAAGCGAGTAAAATGCCCTTGTTGCAGCCTGAAGAGAACCAAGACCTAAACCGGCAATAGATGCTATCAATACAAAAAATACTTTTGAGTTGGCAAAAAATGCTGCAATTGTCACTGAAATCCATAAACATAGCGTTATCTGAACAATCTTTTTCGGGCCTTTTATATCGATACTTTTGGCAAGAAAGAAGGCCCCTAACAATGCCGTTGCCTGAACAATAAGATACATAAATATTAATTCATCGGATTTGAAATTCAAGGTAGTTGCGGCAAATATACTGGAAAACACAATCACTGTATTTACCCCGTCTTCATATATAAAATAAGCTATAAGAAACCTTCTTTTTTGTGGATCAAACCATATAGAACGAATATGTTTAATTGTATTTATTAAACCTTTCATTGCAGATGATAGGATATTCTTCTCTCCGTAACTATCCTTTGGTAAAAAGATAAATGCGGGCACAGAAAAAATAGAAAAGAATAGGGCAACGGTAATCCATATAGCCTCAATATGTCCTTGCTTTATAAAAAACAAACTGATAAAAAGAGAAATTATGGAGCCTAAATAGCCTATTCCATAACCCCATGCGGATACCCTTCCTCTTATATCTTGTTCTGCAATTTCTGGAAGAAACGCATTATAGAAAACAAAACCGCATTCCATGCCTATATTTGCAAGAACTATGAGAAAAAAGCCCGTTACAACCATCCCTTTTTCAAGCAGAGAAAATAGGCCAACAGATAAAACACACATGAGAGTAAAAAACATCATCATCCCTTTTTTTATTCTTGCATAATCTGCAATACCGCCAAGAAAAGGTGATGCCATTGCAACAAAAGCCATACTTAATGATATGGCCCTTCCCCACCATATATCACCTGACCCATCCACATTTCCTACAATATGGTTCGCATAATAGACAGGAAAAATCGTGGCTGCAATCACTGCAGAATAGCTTGAATTTGCAAAATCAAAAAGACACCATGAGGCTATTTTTTTGTTCATTTTTTGCTTTTTAACTTAATTTAAACCTTAAATTCAATGAAATATTTAAATCGTGTTAAATAAAATAAATTCTGTTATAATAGAAACCATGTTAAAGAATATACTCGGGCTTGTGGGCTCGCCGAGAAGATACGGCAACTGTGAAATTTTTATAAAAGAAATTGCCCAGCATTTTAATTTTGAGCACAATCTCAAGCTTATAAGATTGCCTGAACTGAACATCATGCCATGCAGGGCATGTTACGGTTGCATAATGGGAAACCCGTGCCCCAATAGAGACGATCTGGAAAGGCTGTTAAAGACAATTATCAATGCAGACGGACTCATTATTACAACGCCTGTCTACTATTTCGGTGCCCACAGTATCTATAAGCGTATCCTTGATAGGGGTTTTTTATTTTACAATTATTTGAATGATACATATGGCAAACCCTGTATCCTTATAAATTTTTACGGCATAAAAGATAGAATTGGAGCATCTCCACAGGCTTTGATGGTTTTTGCCCATTCCCTTGGACTTAAAATTAAGGCAAGTGTTAGTATTCAGGCAGCGTTACCAGGAGAGGTTTTATTCGATAATGCCAACAAAGAAAAGGCAGAGAAACTTGCGGGGTTACTTTTTTCAGATAAAGGAATAGAAAACAGATATGGTTGCCCCTTTTGTGGATCAGAGATTATTCGTATGGTTAAAGAAGGTTTTATCTGCACCGTTTGCCATGGTCACTTTAAGGTTGATAGTGCTGGCAGAAGAAAAAAGATAAAAGAAGGAGGCATTTTAGGACCACCTGAACATATGTTTCGCCACAGAGACTGGTTGAGAGGTATGAAGGAAAGATTTTTAAATTCAAAAAAAGAGATAGTTAAGGCAATAAGTGGAGTTAGAGATAAAGGCGAGTGGATTAAATTTGATTGACTGAATTATCATTTTTATTGATTAAGAAAAATAAACAGTGTAATTTTCTTATAAAAATTTGGAGAGGTTATGAAGGTACCCATTACAAGAGACGGATATGAGAATCTAAAAAAGGAGAGAGAATATCTCTTGAACACAAAAAGGCCAAAAATCATAAAGGCCATTGAAGAGGCAAGGGGACATGGGGATCTTTCAGAAAATGCAGAATACGATGCGGCAAAGGAAGAATATCAATTCCTACAGAAAAAGATCGCCGAGATAGAGGAGATGATAAAAAATTCAGAGATTGTTGATAAAAAAAGAACAAACTGTGAAGCCGTTGAGTTTGGTTGTGTGGTGACGCTTTTAAATTTAGATACAGACGAAGAGGTCACATATACCCTTGTGGGTCCTTATGAATCAGATATAGAACAGAAAAAGATATCCATCACTTCACCCCTTGGCAGGGCTCTGCTCGGCAAATCTGTTGGTGATGAGGTGACATTTTCAGCGCCTGGCGGACAGAGAACCTATGAAATAATAAAAATAGAATAAGATTTTGGATAAAGAATGGAGGAAACAGATGGCACAGATAAACTATAATGAAACCGTTATGGATCATTTTATGCATCCAAGAAATATGGGAGAAATGGAAAACCCTGATGCAGTGGGTGAGGCGGGTAACTCTGTTTGCGGTGATATGATGCAGATCTTTTTGAAAATAGAAAACGACAGGATAGTAGATGTGAAATTCAAGACCTTTGGATGTGGTGCTGCCATTGCATCGAGCAGTATGGCCACAGAACTGATAAAAGGTAAAACCATAGATGAGGCACTAAAGATAACAAACGATAAGGTTTTAGAGGCATTAGGGGGACTACCAGAGCCAAAAATCCACTGTTCACTCCTTGCAGAAGAGGCCTTAAAGGCAGCTATAGAAAACTACAGAAAAGGTAAAAAAGGTGAATAAATTTATGTTTAAGATGTTAAAGATAAGAACAGGCAGTAAAGTAGAGGCAAAGGACATAACAGACGAAGTCTACAAGGCAATAAAGGGTATAGAGGCAAGATTACTGAATATATATACTCCGCATACCACATGTGGTCTTGTAATAAATGAAGATGCAGACCCTGATGTAATGAAGGATATCATAGAGGGGCTTGAAAGACTCGCACCTAAAAATTACCCTTACAGACACAGGGAAGGAAATGCGGACGCCCATATAAAATCAACGGTAACGGGTTGTTCTTTAACCATCCCCATATCTGAAGGAAGGCTCATGTTAGGCCAATGGCAGGGCATATTTCTTATGGAATTCGACGGGCCAAGGGAGAGGAAGGTATATCTTACTGCAATTTGACGATAAAAACTTTCATCAAGGGGATATATAATGAAAAAATTGAAATTTTTTATAATTATCAGTTTATTCTTCATTTTTCTTTTGGATTCATATCCTTTACTTGCAAAGGAAGAAAAGGTCTTAAAGCCAAAAGAATTTGGCGTATACATAAAGACCAAAACGGGGCTTGTAAGGCTCTTACCTAATCTTGTTTTTGAAGAAGAGGGTATATTTTTTCTTGAATCTAACAATCCTCGATCCTTTCCACTAAAGGATATTCAGTATTTCATCATATATGGGCAGTATGATATGGATGTACTCACATTCAATCCACTACTCTTTTTCAATACAACACCTGTTGGTAAATCGAGATATATATTCGGGAAAGATATAGAGATCGATGTAAAAAAGCAAAAAATAGACAATCTTTATATGATCAAACCTAAAGGTTTATTGGGTAGAGGTTATTTCTGCCTATGGATTAACGATTCAGCATGGGACTTTATTATTGAATAATCATTGCCCTCCTGGAATCTTCATTTTAAAATTACCATGGCAGCCAAGACAGTAAACTGTTGAAATACTATGTGCTTTATGACAAACAGTACATGCTATATCACCTAAATGGGAATTGTGGGGGTTTCTATCTGGAAAATCTTTTGGCTCACTTCTCTTCTTCAATGCGTCTAATGGCCCATGACATATGAGGCATCGGTCATTTTCTACTGTATCTCCAGTGGAAGGTAAATTTTTCTCATGGCATCCACTGCATAAAATATTTGCCTTTCCGTGGATCGCGTCAGTATTCTTTGAACCTGACCAGGATACGAATATATCCTTTATTTTTTCAAGATCTTCTTTGCTTAATTTTCCCAAAAAGCCTTTATATCCAGAAATTCCAAATTTATTTGCAGTAAAAGTGTGACACATCATACACTCTTTCAATGCACCTTCCTTAATATGAACTCTATGTAAATTAGAGGCATAAAATTTTGGTTCTGCCTTTCCTGTCAAGTCAGGCTTATGACATGATATACAGGCAGAAATGTTATCTCCTGTTACCTTTTTATGATTTTTTGGAAGCGCAGCCTGAATATCTTTATGACAGATCGAACATGAGGCGCCTTTTTTAACATTTTTTGGAGCATCTTTTTTGGCTTGGGAGAATGTGGTGGCAGGGGTGAATGCAATTAATACAAAAAGTATCAAAATAGCATGCATATATCTTTTCATACTGCGCCTCCAAAATTATATGTCAAAAGGGGGATATCCCCCTGTTTATCTTATTTATTATCCTTTTTCTTGAGCAGCATTTATACCAGCTATACGGCCATGAACCACACAATCTGGAATGGCATTGCTTCCAAGCCTGTTTGAACCATGAACACCGCCTGTTACCTCACCTGCTGCATAAAATTTTGGAATCACCTTGCCCCAGATGTCTATTACTTGTGTTTTTTCATTTATTCTCAATCCGCCCATGGTGTGATGGACAGCCGGCCACTGGGCAACAGCATAAAAAGGACCTTTTTCAAGAGGTATCATAGCCTTTGTAATGGGTTTATTAAACTCGAGGTCTTTTCCGTCTTTTAGATACTGATTGTGTTTGTTCACAGTTTCAACAAGATTCTGTTTGGGTATTTTTAATTTTTCAGCCAATTCCTCAATGGTTTCACCTTTTATAAAACGACCCTTTGCCATTCCCTTCTGGATTTCATCCATTGAGCCACCCATTTTTGTTACCATCTCTTCATTAAATATGGAGTATGTAGGTTTTTGACCCAATTTTATCTGTGCCATGGAGCACACATCTCTTCTCTCAAGCTCATTAACAAATCTTTTTCCGTTTTTATCTACATATATTAACCCATAGCCTACGCCGTTGAAAGGATAAACTGCAGGGTTGTCAAGTATTCCAGTCTCTGGCTCTGCAAAGGGGTATAACTGTATAAAGGCAAGATGAAGGGTATCTGCACCAACAGCTTGTGCATATCGTATACATTCCCCTGTTGCTCCTGGATGGTTTGTACTGTTGTATTCTGGTACTATGGAAGGGTTAAATGCCTGGCGCATCTTTATGTCTCTACTGAAACCACCTGATGCAAGTATCAATGCCTTTTTTATCTTAATATTTTTTTTGCCTTTTGGCGTCTTCACCTCAACACCGAGAATCGGACCATCTGTATCTTTTCTCCAGATCCAAGTAAGCTCATTGTTGAGCCTAATCTGAGCACCATATTTTTCTGCTATTTTACGAAGTGGCTCTGTAAAACCTCTACCAACACCTTCCACCACCGTATGAGTCCTATATGCGCTATGTCCACCTGCCCTCGTTAATGCCTCACGCAGTTTACAACCACCCTCTTCTATCATCCAGTTTAAGGCATCTGCTGCACCTTCTGTAAGATTTTTCACAAGTGCAGGGATATTGTAATAGTCGCCGCCCTTCAATGTATCTTCAAAATGCTGTTGAGGGCTGTCGTCACCTAAATTGAGTTTCTTTCTTAAATGGAGTTTACTATCCCATGCCGCATAAACACCCCCATTAATTATAGAGTTTCCACCATAAGTTGGCATCTTTTCTAAAATCACTGCCTTTGCGCCTCTTTTGCCTGCCTCAGCTGCTGCTGCAAGCCCTGCAAAACCAGAACCAACTATAACCACATCTATTGTCTCATCCCACTTTTTTGGTAACTTTCTTTGCGCTGCCTCTGCATCTTTTTTTGTCAGATCAAGAGCAATTCCCGTTGCTGCAAGAACACCGGCACCCATCCCTGCCTTTAGAAATCCCCTCCTGGTAATCTTTGTTTTTGTCTCATCACTTTCTTTTGTTTTCATAAAAACCTCCTCATCCATAGAATATGTTTTGTTTAAAATTTTTGCGCTATCTGTTTCTCTATGTTTCCACGACTCTGAATCCATTTCTCTAATCCACACAGCATAATTTACAATACCTATATGTTTTAGGCCTTCTATAACCTGGTATGCTAAATCACTACCTCTCTGAGGATCTTTCAAATCAATCCAGTACAAATTAACCATGAAATCAAAGCTAACAGTAAAATTTCTATAAAATTCAAACTTCAAAAGACTTGAATCCTCAAGTATCTGTCTTGATGCCTCCCCAAGGACATCTTTAATATCATTTAATTTTTCAGGATTCGTTTTAATCTTTATTGTTTCGAGATACACAAAAGTTTTTAAAGCAAAAAAAATACCAAAAAAATTATCAAATAAAATCGAAATGTTATAATTATAATTGATGATTTCTGAGAAATATTTCAGAAAATACTGTCAAATATTTCAGTTTTATTTTATAACTATCATATGTTTCAGTATG
Organism: Syntrophorhabdaceae bacterium; assembly: GCA_026416315.1. GTDB lineage: Bacteria > Desulfobacterota > Syntrophorhabdia > Syntrophorhabdales > Syntrophorhabdaceae > JAKORG01. The sequence continues at coordinate 8,484 of JAOAFK010000014.1, forward strand.
ATTTGATGTCAGATAAATTCAATTTTTTCAAGGAAATGACCACAAGAATATGTAGCAGTATGAATTTAGGAAAGGCACTTTACTCTTGTTTTTTATATATAAAAGAAATTATCCCAGTAGATACAGTAATGCTTGTTTCATATGATGAACAGCTTTCTGCAATTAACATAGAGGCAATTGCATATGAGAATGGAGGAATTGAAAAGGATGAGAAAATTTTCATACCTCAACCCTTAAGGGAAAATATAGAAGAGGCCGCAAAGTATTCACGGGTACGATACATAGAAAGATTAAAAGATGACCCAATTATAAATGAGATTTCTAAATTTTTTGGATGGGAAGATGCAAAGATATATGTTGTCAGGTTTATTTTAGAAGAGAAATATACAGGGGCATTAATCCTAAAATCTGAGAGAAATTTAATTTATAACAATAGATACATTGAGTTTTTAAATCTCATCAACGAGCCCTTTGCAATAGTTTTGAGCAATCACAGGCGATATAAAGAACTACTGACTATAAAAAATGCTTTATATGAAGAGAAAATCAGTCTCCAAAATGAGTTATACCAAAAACAGAGGGCTAATGTGGAAGTTATAGGAGCTGATTTTGGTTTAAAAAAGGTAATGGAAAACGTTTATAAGGTGGCACCCCTTTCAAGCCCTGTTTTGATTTACGGTGAAACAGGGACAGGAAAGGAGGTTATATCTCAATTGATCCATAGTCTTTCTCAAAGGTCTGATGGTCCTTTTATAAAATTAAACTGCGGCGCAATTCCAGATACATTAATAGACAGTGAACTCTTTGGTCATGAAAAGGGTTCATTTACAGGGGCAATTTCACAGAAAAAAGGTAGATTTGAGAGGGCTGATAAAGGCACTATCTTCCTTGACGAGGTAAGTGAATTACCAGCAAGTGCTCAGGTAAGGCTACTAAGGGTGCTTCAGGAAAAAGAATTTGAAAGGGTAGGCGGGACGCATACCATAAAAGTTGATGTGAGGGTCATATCAGCCACAAACCGAAACCTTGAAGAACTTGTAAAGAAAGGGTTTTTCAGGGAAGATTTATTTTTCAGATTGAATGTGTTCCCTATTTATATTCCCCCTTTAAGGGAGAGGTTGGAAGATATTCCTGCCCTTGTTCAACATTTTATTCAGAAAAAATTTAGAGAAATGGCACTTCCTCAAATTCCAGTAATAAAAAAAGGGTCAATAGATGTACTAATGTCGTATAATTGGCCAGGTAATGTGAGGGAGTTAGAAAATGTTGTAGAAAGGGCGATTATTCTCTCCAAAGGCAGCCCCCTTGATTTTGAACCAATAATCGCAAAGGGAGAAAAAAAAGAAATTTTTGGCAATGGAAAAATGACGTTTCCTTCCCTTTTAGATACAGAAAGGGAACATATAATCAAGGCTCTCGAAATATCCAAAGGTAAAGTCGAAGGTAAAGGAGGTGCAGCAGAACTACTGAATATAAATCCGGGAACATTAAGACACAGGATGAGAAAGCTCAAAATACCTTTTGGGAGAAAAAGGACATTATAAAAATTAATTATTGACAATGATTTTTCCTTTTTTTATACAATAACCCAAAAACGGAGGGACAATGGATCTAAGCGGCAGAACTGCATTGATCACAGGGGCTGGACAGGGAATAGGTGAAGCGTGTGCGAGAGTATTTGCAGAAAAAGGGGCAAAACTTGTTCTTCTTGATAAAAACAGAGAGACATTGCCTCGTGTTGCCAATAGCATTGCAGAACAGGGAATACCTGTAATAGCAAGGATAATTGACTTGACACACACACTGGCCTTGAAAAAATTAATAAAAGAGTTAAAAAAAGAAGTATTAATTGATATCCTTGTAAATAATGCGGGTTTTGATAGACCAGGTACAACCCAGAAGATAGAAAAGAAACAGTTTAATGAAGTAATGAGTATACATGTTGTTGTCCCATTTTTGTTGAGTAAATGGTTGCTTCATGACATGAGGTCACAAAAATGGGGTAGAATCATAAATATTAGCTCTGTTTATGGAACCTCTGGAGCAAAGGGTGAGGTGGCCTATTCAACGGCAAAGGCAGCAGTAATAGGACTTACAAAAACCCTTGCAAGAGAGGCCGGAGCCGATGGCGTGACTGTTAATGCTATTGTACCAGGTTTAATCAGGACACCGCCCATCATTCAGATGCCAGATAAATATAAAGAACCCATCATCCATCAGACGCTTTTGAGAAGAATCGGTGAGCCAGAAGAGGTGGCAAAGGTGGCTGCTTTTCTTGCATCTGACGATGCCTCTTACATAACAGGCACGACCATCACAGTATCTGGTGGATGGGGCATCTAAATAATGGCATTATTATGAATATTAAGTTATCTGGTGAACTTTCAGGTATAATAGAGGTTTTAAAAAAGATGGCCATGTTCGAGATGACTATTGCGGAATTATACACCATCTGTGCCAATACATGGGAAGAAGATGCTGATTTCTGGCTTGACATATGGCGGGATGAAATAAGACATGCCCAGTATATAAAAAACATAATTGAGATAATCACAAAAAGACCTGAAAGATTTGAAAAAGGTAGACCTTTTAATGTATTTTCCCTTGAAACTACAATAAAAGATATAAGGGAAAAGATTGAAAAGATAAAAAACAAAGAAATTCCAAGAGAAAAAATATTTTTCATTGCAAGTGATTATGAAAACGCATACCTAGAGGATAGGTACGGAGAGATAGTCAAAAGTGAAGATATAGAATACAGGACGCTGATGCAGAAAATCGTTAATGAAACAGGAAAGCATAAGGAAAAAATTTTAAAAAAGATACAGGAAATAGATACAAGTAAATAGATTGATGGATGCCCATGGATAAATCCATTGATAAAATAATCGATGCGTACAGTCGTTTTGTTCCCCAGGAATTTATTAAATTAATGGGGAAAGACAATATAATGAATGTAGAGCTTGGTGACCATATAGAGATCACCATGACGATACTTTTTTCTGATATAAGAGATTTTACATCCATTTCAGAAAATATGTCACCTACGGATAATTTTTCTTTTATAAATTCTTACCTTGAAAGGATGGAACCGGTTATTGCAAATTCAGGAGGGATAATAGACAAATACATAGGTGATGGGATCATGGCACTTTTTCCACAGGGTGCTGATTCGGCATTAAAGGGAGCAATAGGTATGCTTGAAGAGCTTGAGGCTTACAATTTAGAATTGGAAAAAGAGGGTCATAAATCAATAAAAATAGGTATTGGCATCAATACAGGCCTTATGATGCTTGGAATAATAGGAGGCAGACATCATATGGAAAGTACAGTGATAAGTGATGCCGTGAACCTCGCCTCACGTATAGAATCCATGACAAAAAATTATATGACATCAATTTTAATAAGTGAACATACATATTATAGCCTTCATGATCCTTCAGCCTATCATATTCGTTTTGTCGACAGGGTAAGAGTTAAGGGAAAACAGCAATGTCAATCTATCTATGAGGTCTTTGATAAGGATCCTTTAAAATTGAGAAAGGCAAAAATGGAGACTAAAGGGATTTTTGAAGAGGCTCTTGCCCATTACCACCTGAAAAAAATCCCTGAGGCAATGGAGATGTTGTCTCGGTGTTTGGATATGGCACCGGATGATACTGTTGCCAGGGTATACTATGAACGTTGCAGGCGATTCCTTGAAACCGGTATACATGAAAGTAGCGGTGAAGCAGGTCTTACTGTCCACTGGGATGATTCCATGCTTATCGGTCATCCTCTCATAGACAGACAGCATAAAAGCCTTATTGAACATGCCAACAGTCTCATAGAGGCTATGGGCAGTGCATATGATTATTCGCAATTAAACAATCTCATTGAATTTTTGAGCAATTATGTTATTGAGCACTTTCAAACAGAAGAGAAGCTTATGAAAGAGATTGATTATCCCTTTGTGGACCTCCAGATAAATCAACACAGACAGTTTACAGATTATTTCACTGCATTTAAGGAGGAGATAAGAAAAGACCTCAATACTCACAGGGTATTTCTCCTTTTTAAGGCGCAGATACTGGTTACGGATTGGCTTTTAAATCATACAACAAAATTGGACAGACACCTCGGCAGATTTTTAAAATCACAAAACAGAATCATCTAACACATTTTGACACAATTATCTGTAAAAGAAAAGTTTCCTTTTTTTAAAGGCATTTGTATGCACATATTTACCACTCCCCTGTCTTTTAAACCATACAAAAAATATTCTTATCTTTTCAATTACCCTTTCCATTGGGAAAGAAAGTATATGTTCAGGATGAACCATGATCTTTATGTTTTTAACTTTTCATACGGTGTCTTGCCATTCATGAATATTCCGTGACGGGGTCTAAAAAAGTTCCATGTTTCCTGTGGGAAAACCTACCTTACAGAGATAACAAGGAAACAGAGACTTATCTATGATGCCCTTGGGGTTGCTGTTCCTGTAGGGACATAGTTATTAAAGGGGTGGGTTTTTAAGGACATTGATAAGGCGGTGGATATGCCGATCATAGCCCATCCAACTTCAGGTTTATCTATGTATGGGGTTGGTCTCCCCGTAGGTTTGACGCTCAAGATACGCCAGGAGGTTAAAAATGTGGTTGGTTGGAAGATGACATATTCTTACTATGGCTGGAAAACTGTGGCAGAAGGTTTGAGGATTCTTGACCATCATGTAGGTATTCTGGGTGCTCCATCAGATTTATGGCATGTCTTTTTTTATAAACGAGATGTTTGACGGCACAGTAAACGGAGGATTCTGTTATGCAATGGAACCCATGATATACTATATACTGGCCTGGAAGAGAAGTGATTTTGCTGAAGCTAGAAGGATATGGAATTCCGGTTTGTCTCAACTCAATGATTTTGTCTATGGCGATTATGCCCGTCTTCATGTGAGGTACAAAATTGGTGCTTGGCTTAGAGGTTTTATTCCTGAACCATTTATGAGACCACCTCAACCGACATGTAAGGCTGAGGAGATTGGAGATATGGAAAGACTTTTAAAAAATTTAGGTTTAAATGTGATCCCTGACATAGGTGTGAAAAAGGTGATTGAAAAACTTTGATAAATAATTATATAGAAAAAACCCTATTTGTTACCCCTTCAGTCTTCTATTAGGAGGGAGGGGATAACAAATTATCATTATGAAATAACATTCCCCAATTTTTCTATTGTGACATTACCTATAGTTTTGTTATCCTTTTGCGCTGGAAAGTTTACTAAAAAAGGTAGGAGGTAAACGATGGGTGCAAGATGGCATAGCCTTGAAGTAGAGAGGGTTATAGAGGAGCTTGGTTCAGATGTTGGTAATGGTTTAAGTGAGGAAGAAGTTAAAAAGAGACTGGAAAAGTATGGTTATAACGAACTTCAAAAGGAAGAAAAGTTATCACCCCTTGCGCTTTTCTTGAGTCAATTCAAAAATCTCTTAACGATCATACTTATCATCGCTACCATACTCTCTTTTGCCGTAGGGGAACCCGTTGATGCTATTTTCATTCTTATAATCGTCTTTTTCTGTGCG
>JAOAFK010000044.1 GCA_026416315.1 Syntrophorhabdaceae bacterium
ACATTATATACTGGCAATCTCATATTGTAGCATCTTCTGTTATCATCTCATCCGTTAACTCGTTAACATCATCTTTTGAAACAGGAAAGTGTTTTTCAAGGACTTCACCTATTTGACCAATGGCATTCACTATGGCCTCACATGCCCTGCCTTCTCTTATACCTTTTGATATGGACTGGGCATATCTATTTAAATCATCCTGTGTGATTTTACTGTAAATTCCTTTATCGGCAATGACCCAAACCTTTTTTTCAAGGATTGAAATAAAAATTAAAACGCCTGTGTGTTTTCTTGTCCTGTATAATCCTTTTTCATAAAAACTCCTTATTGCCCTATCCATCACCTTTTTTTCCATCCTTTTTGTGCTGATAAAGGGAAGCTTCAACCCAGGAAAAACTCTGAATAGTTCTCTGCAAGGTAAAAAGAGAATAAAAACAGCGGGTATATAACCCCATAGGGATGAATTAAAGGCAAGAACCGTAATGATGAGGGAGATTAAACCGCTTAAGAGTATAGCGCCCAACATCTCTGCATCTCTATACTCATCACTTTCATCCACAATCATTGTGGCAATTTCACCCATAGTTTTGGACTCTGCAGAGACAATGGCCTCTTTAATCCTTTTTTTCTCTACTTCTGTAAAAAATTTATCTGCCTTTCTTTTGCCCATTACCAGTCTCCTGACGCACCACCGCCGCCAAATTCCCCGCCACCACCATCAAACCCTCCAGTTGAACCTAAATCCATCCCGCTGCCTACCCCCCAGTAACCTGAATGGATCCCACCTCTTCTAATATGAGAGCCGTGAAATATAAGGGGCAGTAAAATCCCTGCAAAAAGGCCTATAAAACCAAGTAAGATTAAGAAAATAAGGTGTGGTGCAAATATGAAAAATGCAAGGGCAGGCAATCCAAACGCACCCAAAATACCTGATAGTATTTTAGAAAATCTACCAATAACAAAAATAATTACACCCAAAAAAATTACCAAAGTCCATAAAGGGCTTGTATCTCTTCTATGATATGGCACTGACTTTTTTGTTTCACCCTTGAATTCTCCTTTAACTGCATCCATTATCGCATGTATGCCTGAAACGAAACCCCCGTCAAAATCACCTCTTTTAAACCTCGGTTTAATGACCATATCTATTATTCTTCCTGCTATGAGGTCTGTTAAAATCCCTTCAAGGCCTTTACCTACCTCGATCCTTATTTTTCTTTCTTCTTTTGCTACAAGAATTATAACACCGTTGTCCTTCCCTTTATGACCTATTTTCCATTTATCTGCAACTTTTATGGAAAATTCTTCAAGCACCTCCCCTCCAAGAGAGGGTATTGTAAGTATTACAATTTGAGTGGACTCAGCCTCTTCAAAGTGTCTTAATTCCTTTTCAAGTGTTGCTTTAACAGAGGGAGACATCATCCGGGCATAATCATTTACATAGCCTGTTAAAGGGGGCACATCAAGACAGTAACACCTAAAGGTGATCAGTAAAATAAAAAGAGGAAAAAGTATCAATGATATTTTGTATGTTTTTTTATTCATTAGTTTTGTTTAAAATTTTACTTGTGGTGCCTTTTCTGCGCCAGGTTCCGCCTTGAAAGGCTCTTTAGGTTCAAGATGCAGCAATAATTTATTTGTTATATTATTGGGAAATATCCTGATAGAGGTATTAAATTCCTGGACAGCCCTGTTATATCTCATCCTTGCCACATTTATTCTATTTTCTGTGCCTTCAAGCTGATGCTGTAAATCCCTGAAATTTTGACTAGCCTTTAAATCTGGGTATCTCTCAACAATTGCCATAAGCCTTGAAAGGGCGCTGTTCATGGCATTCTGGGCTGCCTGGAACTCAGCCATTGCCTTTGGGTCACCTATCATATCCTTTGAAATATTTATACTTCCTACTTTAGCCCTTGCCTCAACCACGGCCTGAAGGGTCTCTTTTTCGTGTTTTGCATAAGCCTTTACTGTTTCCACAAGATTAGGAATCAGATCATTTCTTCTCTGATATGCAGCCTCAACATTTGCCCATGCTTCCCTTACTTTTTCTTCATTTTGCTGAATCGTATTATATCCACAACCTGAAATGATAAGTATAATCCACAGAACAAAAACAAAGCCGATTTTTTTCATTTACCTACCTCCATATATGTCAATCAATAACACATCCAAGAAAATAATAATACTTTTCTCCTTTAGAATAAAGCTTAAACATCAAAAACATATTTTCTAATCTTTTAGCACAGATGAAACAAAAAAAACTTAAAAACGAAAAAACTATGCTGTATAATATTTAATATGAAGGTGCTAATAATAGAAGATGAGGAAAAGGTTGCCCATTTTCTATCACGAGGATTAAAAGAAGAAGATTACGAAGTGGACACGGCATACGATGGAAAGAAAGGTTTGGACCTCATAAGAAATAATACTTATGATTTAATACTTCTTGACCTGATGCTTCCTGAAATTGACGGTTTACAGCTTTTAAAAACAATAAGGTCATGGGGAAATAATACCCCTGTATTGATTATTACTGCTAAAAATACAAAAGAAGATGTTGTAAAAGGACTTGATACAGGAAGCGACGATTATCTA
>JAOAFK010000045.1 GCA_026416315.1 Syntrophorhabdaceae bacterium
GGTTTTCCAAAAGATTCCCTTTGTTATCTCTTAGGCCTAACACATATAAGGATTGCAGATTTTCTTGTCATGAATATAATCGGTCGCCTACCTGGTACCATGATGCTTACCCTTCAAGGAGATGCCCTAAGGCATGGCAAATATCAGGCATTTTTTATCCTTCTTGCCATAAGCTTACTCCTTATCGTTGCATTTTATATCACAAGAAACTATCTCATCTTTTACTTCGAAAGATTGGTAAAAAAGTTTTTAAAAAGACCAGAAAAAGATACTACGAAATATCCCCAGGAAGGAACCTGAAACCAATTTCTACTGTATCGGCATTAAAAGATGGTGGAATAGGTGGTAATGGGTCTATTGACCTTATAGCCCTTAAAATGGATTCATCATAAAGCCTGTTGCCGGATCTCTTTTCAAAGTTTATATCAATGATCCTGCCATCCTTTCTTATTTTAATCGTTACAATACTTTCAAGGTCTTTTTTCGTTGTATATGAACCAGGTAAACCCCATGCCTCTTTTATCTTTTCCCAGATATCAAAAATATATTTTTGTGATACAAGATCCAGGGGTTTCCCCCCTGCCTGGCCAGATACGGGCAGTCCATAACCTTGAATACCTGAGCCAGACCCTGGGCCTTTCTTTCCTGTATCTGATTGAGCCTTCATCTGAGTAACATCGAGATAATTTGTCTTTCTCTTTATCTCCCCTATTCTTTTTTCGAGTTGAATCAGTTCATCCTTTGTAAGGGTGTTATTTGAGTGGGTGCTGGTCTTTGATGTGAGTTTGTTCTTCGAAATAGATATTGCCTTTGTTTCTTTTCGTTCGGGTATCTGTTTTTTTCTCGAGGGTTGGGGTCTTGTTATTTTTTCTGATTCTTTTTTCTGCAATGTGCCTTCAGTTCTGGTACCCCCTGTTAAGGTTGACAAGCCTTGTGGTTGTCCAGAAATACTCCCGGCCAATTCACCTATGAGGTTCACTGAATAAGTGGAAGAAAGTTCTATCTTTTTTGTTGGTTTTTTAATGGGGATACTTACGGCAGTTATTACAACGAGATGGAGGATTGTGGAAAAAACAAGCATCTTATACCATGACTCTTCCCTCATTATTTATTCCTCCTGGGGCTTTGTCACGATATTTATCTTTTCAATGCCTGCCTCCCTTATAAGACCCATACATGTAACCACAAAACCATAAGGCACATCTTTATCTGCCTTTAAAAAAATCTCTTTATTCTGTTTGCTTACAAATAAAAACTGGATTGCTTGTTTTAAGTCTTTTATCTCTATCTTCTTTTCGTTTAAAATGAGCCTCTGGTCTTTTGTAATACTTAGTATCTGCGGCTCTTCCCTTGCAGGAAGGGGCTTTGTGGTAAGTTTTGGTACATCTATATTCATGCCATGCTGCATCATAGGGGCAGTGATCATAAATATTATGAGAAGGACGAGCATGATGTCCACAAGGGGTATGATATTTATTTCAGAAAGAGGTGTCTTTGTATCTTTTGATGTTTTCATTTTTCAATGGAGTTTAAGATATAGATTGAGGCATTTTCCATCTTTGAAATAATACCTTTTAGCCTTCCAAGAAAATAATTATATGCCAAAACAGCAGGGATGGCTGTGGCAAGACCAATAGCTGTTGCAATGAGGGCCTCACTGATGCCAGGAGCCACAACTGCAAGACTTGTTGTTCCTCTGATGCCTATCTCTCTGAATGCATCCATTATACCCCAAACAGTGCCGAAAAGGCCTATAAAAGGGGCAGTATTGGCTGTGGTTGCAAGAAAGGAAAGCCTTCGCTCTAATCTCTCTGTCTCTTCTGAAATCGTGATTTTTAAAATATTCTCCAGACGATTAAAATAATCTTTTGAGATGCCGGGGTTTTCACTCTTTATGGATGAGAGTTCCTTGTAAGCTGTAAAAAATAGTCTGTAAAAGGCATTATCACTGCCTCCTCTATAAATACTGACCATTTTTTTAAAAGAATCCGCCTCTCTTATGGTTTTAATAAATCTCTCACCATCTTTTTCAGTTTTACTATATTGCCTTAATTTAAAAAAAATGATGGTCCATGAAAAAATAGAAAAACATAACAGTATCAACACCACTGCCTTTGCAACAGGCCCTGCTGATAATAGCATGCTTAAAACGCCGCCAGTATACATATTTAGTCCCGTCAATCCCATAACGCCATATCTTACAACAAAAAAAGTCTCATTGTAAAGAAAAACCCCCTGGGTGGCCCCAGGGGGAAGGGGGGTTATTATGAGAAGCTTATGGAGGTGAATTGCTTTGTTAAGTTACTTTGTGAAATCTTTTACTTTTATATCATAATAACTATTATTTTGCAAGTATTTTTTTTCAAATTAACTAAATTTTTATATTTCAAATATCATATTTTATATTATTATGTGAAATATTTAACAAATAAATTTTATTAAAAACCCAAAAATTTGTCAAGAGAAAAAATGTCAACCCAAAACAGAAATGTCCTACTTTTATCAAAATATAGGCCATATTTATGGTACCAACAAACCTTTTTTTGCTATAATCCTTTCGGCTATCTGGTTTTATACTGGATTGTATAGTCATTCTTATCAAGATCTAATCCTTCAGATTTACGGTGGAGGTTTTATTCTTTAATGGGATACATCGCAAACTCTGTGGGAAGGTAAAATACAAGAAACCTATTTGTCTCTTCAATGGTACCTCGAGTCTCATCTCTTTCTTAAAGGGTTTTAAAGGGTCTTTCTATCCTACCCTTTGCTTGAGGTGAGAAGGCATATATCAGAGCAATACCTCCCAAACTCACTTAACGGTGCCATACTTTTTCATATACCTCATGAAGCTTATCTATGCCCTTATACCTGTAGAACCTTCCGAATACCTTGCCTATATAACTCATCAACACACATTTAGGTGCATTGTTCTCCATATGTGATGTTTACTTAACAGCCCTTTTCTATTTTCAGGTTCTTAGGTCTTATGATCTGTCTTTCTCTTAGGGAGAGAAGGGATGCTTTCTTTATTTTGACCCATCCATTGCATTGTGGATGATGTAGAGTCTCTTTAGATCTCTCTTTTTCATTGTGATGATAAAGTCCTTTCCTAACATACTGCTTCATCATCCTTATATGTACAAAGAAGAAGTATAGCATCTGTAGTTAGGGCATTTCTGAATTGTATGGATGGGGGATTAGTATATTGGGAAGACATCTTCCAGCATAGATGAAACAAAAAAAAACTTAAAAACGGAAAAACTATACTGTATAATATCTATATGAAGGTTCTAATAATAGAAGATGAGGAAAAGGTTGCTCATTTTCTATCACGGGGATTAAAAGAAGAAGACTACGAAGTGGACACGGCATACGATGGAAAGAAAGGTTTGGACCTCATAAGAAATAATACTTATGATTTAATACTTCTTGACCTTATGCTTCCTGAAATTGACGGTTTACAGCTTTTAAAAACAATAAGGTCATGGGGAAATAATACCCCTGTATTGATTATTACTGCTAAAAATACAAAAGAAGATGTTGTAAAAGGACTTGATACAGGAAGCGACGATTATCTA
>JAOAFK010000065.1 GCA_026416315.1 Syntrophorhabdaceae bacterium
AATTGCAAGACATTTCAAACTAAAAGACACAAGAGGTGTGATTGTCACCGAGGTCCAACCTGGTAGCCCTGCCTACGAAGCGGATATAAGAGAAGGTGATATCATAATCAAAATAGGAAAAAGAACTATAAAAAATGTCAACGATTTTAAAGAAGCCATGAAAAAGGCCAATATAAAGGAGGGAATTGTTATATTCTTGAGAAGGGAAAACATGACCTTCTATACTGTCATGCGTGAAGAATAAAATTGCTTTAAATAAATTTTTCAATAGGTTATTATAGCTTATGCCCTTATATGAATGGGAAGGCAGAACCTTAAAAGGAGAGCCCAGAAAGGGAACCCTCAAGGCGGATTCAGAGGCAACCTTGAGGGCTTCCCTTCGTAAAGATGGAATAATTCTTACAAAGGCAAAAGAAAAAAAATCTACCCCGAAAGAAAAATACAATCCAAAGAAAAAAATAAAACCTATGAATATCGTTATCTTTACAAGACAGCTCTCCACGATGATCACCTCCGGGCTACCCCTTGTCCAATCTTTAGACATTCTTTCAAATCAGATGGAAGATAAAGATTTAAAGGGTATTGTAAGGGAAATAAAGGAAAAGATAGAAACAGGTTCTCGCTTTGCCGATGCCCTTAGGGACTATCCCCAATGTTTTGATGCCTTATATGTAAACCTTGTAGTTGCTGGTGAAGAAGGTGGTATGCTTGATACGGTTCTCCAGAGACTGGCTGTTTATATGGAAAAGACGGAAAAACTTAAGAAAAAGGTAAAATCCGCCATGATATACCCCATAAGCATCATAGTGGTTGCCATAGGTGTAGTCATGGTTTTATTGATTTTCGTTATACCTGTTTTTGAAACCATGTTTAAAGATATGGGTGCCTCACTTCCTGCACCAACACAGATTGTAGTGAATCTCAGTAGATTCGTTAAATCGAATATAATCTATATGATTGTTGGAGTTGGTATAATTGTATATGCGTTCAAAAAATATTACAGCACAGAAAAAGGAAAGAGAAAGGTTGACTCTATTATACTTAAATTGCCTATCTTCGGGGTCCTTGCCATAAAGGCATCTGTTGCAAGGGTAACAAGAACACTTGCGACACTTCTCTCAAGCGGCGTTGCCATCCTTGAAAGCCTTGTGATTGTTGCCAAAGTTGCTGGCAACAAGATAGTTGAAGAAGCCCTCATCACTGCAAGGGCAAGGATCAGCGAAGGAAGAAGTATGTCCGAGCCCCTTGAGGAGAGCAAGGTCTTCCCTCCCATGGTTGTTCAGATGATAGAGGTGGGAGAATCCACAGGTGCCCTTGATAATATGCTGAACAAAATAGCAGATTTTTATGAAGAAGATGTGGACAATCTCGTATCAAACCTAACAGCTATGATGGAACCCATGATCATGATGTTCCTCGGTGTTGTTTTAGGTGGCCTTATTATTGCCATGTATCTGCCCATATTTAAACTCGGTCAGGCCATCGGTTAATAAGTGTACTAAAAAATTTTCGTAATGTCAGAAATTAATTTAAATATCTCTTTCTGCACTCTGAACTCCATCAATAGCCTTTATTATTAACCTCTGGGCTAAAAATTTTTCCTCTCTTTCTATGAGGCAATTTCCAATTATCTCTGAAACTTTTAAAAAATCCTTTATATCATATGTATATGCCTCAACATTTACCCCGAGAATTTTACCCATTTCAGTTAATTTGTCAAAAGCTCTTTTTATATCGTTAAGTTTTATAGTCTCTTCAAATTCTGCAAGAATTTTATTTAACTCTCTTTTTGTCCTTAAGTAGGAAATCTTTTTTTTGATTTCTTCATCATTTAATGTAAAATATGAATCAGGCAATGTTCTTCTCTCCCACTTTTTCTTTGCAATTTCAATAGATTTTCTAAACCTTTCAACAAAGATTTCAAGGGAGAAATTCTTTGCTACGGTTTCACGGGCTTTCTCTCCCATTTTTTTAGCAAGGTCGCGGTCATTTAATAGCAATATTGCATATTTTTTAAGTTCATCAGGATTGTCAGAGAGGAAACCGCTTATCCCATGTTCAATAGGTGTTGTGGGATGGCAATTACCGAGTACGGGCAAACCTGCTGCCATTGCCTCAAGGGTTGCCATGTTATAACCATCTTCGAGCTCAGGATGGGCTGTATGGATAAAAAACCTGTGTCTTGACAGAAACAGTTTTAATTCATCCCAACTTGAGGCAGGATACACCCCAGACATATCAGGATTATAACCTACCAATCTTACTGGAATCCCGCTGAATGCCTTCTCATGGAAATCCCACATCAGGGCTTCTCTTTTACTGGTTATTTGATTTGCAACCCTTAAACCACAGGCAATATCACCTGACCATGGAGGGTATTCCTTAACATCCGCTGAAAAAGGAACAATGTCTTGAGTAAACCCCCAGGAATTGCCTTTGAGACTACTTACTGCAACTATATGCCCACCTATGGAATCCATATAGTCTTTTAATGAAAGCCTTAAATCATTTGATTCTATCTGTGCCTCGTTTTTTATGGTCTTCCAGTTAAAGGTGGAATGCATCACAAGTATGCGCGGTCCAGGTACGCTCTTTACATCCATAAGGTCAGAAATATTATGGGTTATGATGCAGGTATATCTATTTTTTTCTATCAGCACATCTTCAAGGCCCACAAGCCGAGCATTGGAAGGAACAGGCCTCATCCTTCTATCCCATGTGGATGTATATCTTCCAGGCAGGCCATCAATTATATCAAGCTCATAATTTAGTGAGCCTAATTGATAAACCCATGCCTCATGGCAGTTAAAAACAAGAAGCCTTTCGCTATTCATGTTCCTCGAACAAAATCTTTTTTAAGAAATTAATTTCGTAATATCTATAATATAATCTCTAACGGTTGTCCTTATAAAGGCCTCCTCTACATTTGGGGAAATACCAGATTTTTGTATGACTGATTTTACTGTGCCTTTTATATTCTCATTTAACTCATAATGCTCGACCTTTAAATCCTTTATACAATATCCGATTCGTGCAAGATGATTATTTAAATCTTCGATTGAAATTTGATAAACTGGCTTACCTTCACCTTGGTTTACATTACCAAGAATATTAAAAAACGTCCGAATATCATAGGCATTTCTCAATTTCAAAAAAAGGTGCCCCTCTTTTTTTAACAATAAAAGGGCATCATTTAAAACCTTATATGGCTCTCTGTAGAAATTGATGGGACTACCGATTATTATAAAATCAAATCGATAACCACCGAGATATTCAATCAAATATTCGGGCCTGTCTACAAACACCTCGCCATCGCAGATTGTCTTCAAATCGATATAATACTTTGCCTCTGAGGTAAAAGCCGATAATTTTGCATTAAAAATATCTACCATTCGTAATCTGTTTTTAAGTTCTAAAATCGGGGTCCCGCACAAAACATCAATACCTAAAATCTGTGGTTCGGTAGACCCTCTTTTTTCTTCCGGGTTTACCATTGACATCATGGCAATTTCATAATTGTTTACATCATCCCATGCATCGATACCGAAATATTTCTCTCTAAAATTTGTTTTTCCTTTTTCAAGGCTTTTTGCATACTCATTGAGGTTCTTCTCTTTAAATAAATCATGCTCATGATGCACAAAAGTATCTTTACATAGTATTGCTTTATATCCTGCCCTGCGTACTCGAAATGTTATATCATCATCGACAAAGTCATGAAAAAAACCATAATCAAATTGACCTACCATATCGATACACTCTCTCTTGAAAAGTGTTGCAATTGTTATCAATCGGAGCCTTTCGTGCCATAACCTGGGATTCGATACATTATATTCTGTAGCCTTTTTTTGCATATCATCAAAGTCTTTAAAATTTATCTCCACATTTTGCAGATTGCTTATATTGGTTGCAAGGGGTGTTACCATTCCTATACGTCTATCAGACATGGCGCATTTCAATAAATTA
>JAOAFK010000109.1 GCA_026416315.1 Syntrophorhabdaceae bacterium
TCAAAAAGCCAGTTATCTAAAAACGATGTGGATGATTTTATAAACAGAAAGCTAAAACTTTTTAAAGGTGTATACGAACATATCTTCCCCGTAATCGTTACCTATATGATATCAGAGCCTGATGCTGAAGAATATGCACGAGAGAAAGGGATAGCGCTATTTTATTCATATGATTTTTGAAATTATAAAACTTGTTAACCAATCATTTTAGAAGGATCATAAAAAACATAAACTTTTTGTCTTTGCATGATAAAAAAATCTTATAGTAAAAAAGAAATAAGTTCTATAAAAATGGTGGGTTATAACAGCGAGTTAATCAGCTATAAACGCATAAAAAAATGAAGGGAGTAAAAGATGTCTTCAAAGGAAAAAATGAGGGCAAGATTTGAAAAGTGGTTAAATCCACCGGGCATAGAGTTCAAAGACTATGAGGCAGAAACAACCTATAAAAAATCTGTCCAGAGATTTATCGATGCAGTTCAAATGGAAAAATTACCTGATAGGGTGCCTGTTTACATATCTGGAAGTTTTCTTGTGCCCTATCTTTATGGACTGTCCCCATATGAGGCCATGTATGATTATGACAAAACCATGGATATTCACATTAAATTTCTAATAGAATATAAACCAGATTATATCCTTTCCCCCCTTTTTTTAGGTTCAGCCAAAGTTTTAGAAATTCTCGATTACAAACAGTACAGGTGGCCTGGACATGGAGTATCCAGGGATGTGGGCTATCAGTATGTTGAGGCAAAATATATGACAGAAGACGAATATAACACTCTAATAGATGACCCATCGAATTTCTGGTTCAGAATTTTATTTCCCCGTATATTCGGCTCCCTTGAGCCTTTAAAAGAAATAGCGCCCTTCACTGATATCTGGGAAATCGTAAATGTATCGCCTTATATGGTTCCCTTTGGCATTCCAGCTGTTCAGGATGCCTTTAAAAAACTAATTGAAGCAGGCAGTGAGGCAATGGTATGGATAAAAAAATTTTCAGGGTTCAGGTCAAAGGCAATGAGTTTAGGTTTTGCTCCTGCTGTGGGTGGTGCAACAAAGGCACCATTTGATATTATAGGTGATACTTTAAGAGGAACAAGGGAGATCATGATAGACCTTTACAGAAGACCAGAAATGGTTTTAAAAGCCGCAGAGAGACTGACTCCCATAGCGATAAAACAAGGTGTTAGGGGTGCTAATGGAAGCGGTGTGCCTGTTGTTTTTATTCCCCTTCACAAAGGAGCAGATGGTTTTATGTCTGATGAGCAGTTCCGAAAATTCTACTGGCCCTCTCTTTTAGCCCTTATAAATGGCCTCGTTGATGAAGGATGCATCCCTTATCTATTTGCAGAAGGCTCTTACGATACAAGGCTCAAATATTTGAAAGAACTGCCTAAAGGTGCATGTCTGTGTCATTTTGATAGGACAGATATGGGAAAGGCAAAAAACGCTTTAAGGGATATTGCCTGTATAGCGGGAAATATTCCTGCAGGACTTTTGTTAACAGGGACACCTGAAGATGTTAAGGCTTATTGCAAAGATCTAATAGATGTTGCCGGTGAAGGTGGGGGTTTTATTGTTGCCCCTGGCTCTGCATTAAATGAAGCAAAACCTGATGCAATTCGTGCCTTGATAGATTTTGTGAAAGAGTATGGCGTATACTAAAAATTGCCCAGAAGTTCACCCATATCAGGAAAAGTGTCTTTTCTATGGGGGATATACAGGGCATCAAGAAACTCCTTCTGAAATTCACTGCGAAGGGTAAGTTCGATATACTCTAATTTTTTCGTTATATTTTCTGCCTCCTCCCTCTCCTTGCGGTTTAACAGGGCACATACCGCTCCCTCCCCTGCTGCATTTCCCACAGGAACAATTTCTGATATTTTTGAAAAAGGAAACATGCCGATGGTATATGCATTTTTTATATCTATATAATTACCAAAGGCGCCTGCAAGCATTACCCTTTTTGGTCTTTCTATGCCAATATAGTTGAGCAGTATCTTTGCCCCTGCGTATATTGCAGCCTTTGCAAACTGAATATTTCTCACATCCTCCTGGGTGATTGTAATATCTCTTCCTATAGCCGTTTCGTCTGCATGGGCGATAACAAATTCTGTCTTCCCTGATGTTTTCCTCAATCTTTCCGTATATATATCCTTTTTGAAACGACCTGAATTATCTATAATCCCCCATTTAAAAAGCTCAGAAACTGCATCTATGACACCGGAACCACATATCCCCTTTGGTTTTGTGTTTCCAATTACAGTATATTTTACATCCCTGGTTTTTGGATCAATGTATATCCTTTCTATAGCGCCTCTATCTGCCCTCATTCCAAACTTTACATGGGCACCTTCAAGGGCAGGACCTGTGGCACACGAGACACAGACAAGCCTTTTTCTATCCCCTACTACTATTTCACCATTTGTCCCAATATCAATTATCAGGTAATTTTCAAAATAAAGATAAGGCTTAAGAGCAAGCACCACGCCTATACAATCTGCCCCAACAAAACCTCCCTTCACAGGTAGAACATAAATATTACCTGCCGGGTGGATTTTGATACCTAAGTCTTTTGCCTTCAAGGTTATCGAAGATGACAGATAAGGCGTAAAAGGAGAGACTCCAAGGCCAGAAGGATTGATCTTTAAAAAAATATGGTGCATCACTGTGTTTCCCACAACTGTTGCCTCAAATATATCCTCTTTAGATATACCAGCCTTATTGGAGAGTCGGTCTATAAGGTTATTCAAACTTTTAATAAGGGTTTTATTTAGATCCATAAGTCCTTTCATTCCATTTTTTGCGATGAAGTCTATCCTCGTCATGATGTCCTGTCCAAATTTTATCTGGGGGTTTAATATCGAACCTGAAGAAAGACAACTACCATATTTCAAACTCATGAGATATGCCCCGATGGTTGTTGTGCCAATATCAACTGCGATACCGTATAGACCTTTTTTCTCCTTTGGTCTTATATCAAGCATTTCCTCATCATTCCATACTACTGTATTGATCTTCCAGTTTTCTTTTCTTAAAAGCGAAGGTCTGTCTTTGAAGCAGAAAGGGTCAACCTTCGACACTGAAACATTGTATCTCTCTTTTAATATCCTCTTTATCTTTTCAATGTCACTTTCGTTATCTGAAAGAGATGGTGGTGGAATTTCAATATAATATTGACATATTGCAGGGTGAAGATCCATTTGCCTTTTTATTTCTGTTTTGTCTCTTACAAAATCACCTACGGTGTTTTCTTTTAGGATTTCAACCTTTAAATTACCTTCAATTCTTGTGAGACAGGCAAGCCTTATTCCATCTGAGAGTTCCTTTTCTGTAAAAAGTTTCTTTTCCTGTTCAGTTACATCTGAAAAACCTTGCCTGGAGAGTATTTTTATTCTGCATTTCCCGCATTTACCTTTTCCGCCGCAGATGGACTCGATGGGAATATTCGACCTTCTTGCAACTTTTAGAACGTACTCCTCTTTATTGACTTTTACCTTCTTTCCAAACGGCAAAAAGACTATCTCAAATTTTTCCACCTTCTAACCTTTCTTTTAGTTGAGGATAAAGAGCAAAGATTCTTTCTTTCAAAATACCTTCACAAAGGCCTGAGGAAGAACCAAGGATCAACCCGCCATTTAAAAACATTTCTTTTGCTCTATCTACTTCCATTCGTATCTTTTCGGGACCCCATCCAAAAAGGTCTATATGACCCATAAAACAAACCCTTTTTTGCAGAAATGAATTCATTTTATAAACATCCATGCCTGCCTGAGCATCAAAGGTACAAAGACAATCAAAGCCCACATTTACAAAATCATTGACATATTTTTCAAGGTTACCATCGCTGTGAAAAAATGCATATAATCCTGAAGATTTTATCATCTCCACCATCCTTGTATAGACAGGCTCAAGGAGTGCTTTAAAATCATCCCTCGAAAAAAAGGTCCCCTCATTTCCTGCAATGTCATCTACGACAGCTATGCCACAAAATCCAGAATTAATAAACTGGGGAAATATTGCCCTTAAATTTTCTAAAAAACTTTCAGTAAGGTCATGGATTTTTTCTTTGTCCCTTCTTAAGGCTTTGAGGGTTTCCATATATCCTAATTGTCCTGTCCAGAAAGAAAAGGGTCCTTTAATATTACAGACGAGAAAAATATCATCCATCTCCTTTAGATGTTTTTCTTTAAAAAATTCCTCTTCATAATGGGAAATTCCAACAAGGTCAAGGTCAAGAATGGAAATTAAACCTTTAAGCTTCCCCACATAGCCATCTGAAAAAAAAGGACACATTTTATCTATAAAAGACCTTTCAATGAAGAGCTCACCTTTTGGTATATAGGGGAGAGGACCGCTAAAAGAGAGGGCCTTTTCAACTATGATTTTTTTATTAATCATCGAACCTATTTAGATTTCATTGCCTTACAAAAAGCAGTGTATCTTCTGGCAAAAGGGTCCCTTCCTGCCACAAGATCAGCTGCCATTATATAAGGTTTCAAGATCCTTGGATTGGTTATGGCACATGTTAGACCATAATGTATGGCCGTTGAAAGAAATACAACATTTATGAAACTTCTTTGGGGAAGCCCAAAAGAAATGTTGCTTGCCCCTAAAATCAGATTAAACCCCCATTTATCTTTTACCATTTTCATAGTCTCAAAGGTATTTATGGCAGATTTTGCATTTAATGCCACTGACTCAACAATAGAATCTACAATAATATCCTCTCTTGGTATACCCTCCATGTCTGTTTGTTTTACAATATTCTCCACGATGGTGACCCTGCTATCAGGATCTTTTGGTATTCCCCTTCCATCGGATGCAATAATTACTACCCCTGTTCTGTATTCTTTCACTAAAGGGAGTAGCTGTTCCATAACTGTCTTCTCACCTGATACAGAATTTATCAATGGTTTCCCGCACCCTGTATGAAGGGCATTTTTTAATGCTACAGGGTTTCTGCTTTCAAGACACAAAGGCACATCAAACCTTTTTGTTATATTTTCCACCACAAATGGAAGGAGAGAGGCTTCATCTATGCCAAATGCGCCAACGCTTATATTTAATATATCTGCTCCTTCTGATATCTGTTCTTCAGCAATCTTCAAAATAGGATCAATATCTCTTCTTTCAAGGGCCTCCTTTACTCCATTTTTCCCAAAGGGATTTATTTTTTCACCGATTATCACTGTTGGAAGACCATCACCTATTACCACTTCCTTTCCATGCATGCCCACCAGTATAGTTTTCATTTTTTTATATCCATTTTCTACAGAGATTTACTGCTGCAATGGCATCTTTGCCATATGCATCAGCCCTCACGTACTCCCTGACCCTCTCATCAATCTGCCCGCCACCTATCATAATTTTTGTTCTGTCCCTCAATCCTGCCCTTTCTATCTCCTCAATAGTTCTTTTCATGGCATCGAAGGCAAGGGTTAAAAAACCGCTCAACCCTATAACTTGAGGTGAAACCTCCTTTATCTTTTCCACAATCCTTTCTGCTGGCACATCAACACCTAAATCATAGACCTCGTATCCATTTACATCGAGCATGAATATCACAATATCTTTACCTATATCATGAATGTCCCCTTCTACTGTTGCCATTATTACCCTTCCTTTTTTCTTTACTTCCCTTTCCTGTTTTATATATGGTTTTACAATCTCTGAAACCCCCTTTAAAATCTCACCAGCCATAATGAGATCAGGAAGAAAATACTCTCCAGTCTCGAAACGTTTTCCCACGATCTCCATAGCAGCCCTTGCACTGTCTAATATATCGATGTGAGAGACACCCCTTGCAATTTTTTCTTTTGTAAGCCCTAACACTTCCTGTTCCTTAAGATCTGCCATGAGATTTATAAAGGTCTCATCCATTTCTTACCTCCAGAGAATCAACTAAATTATCTAAGACAACAGGGTTAAGATAAAAAACTTTTTGCGGAAAAATCAATAGAAAATTTCCCTGTATACACATCCCATGTTTTTATTTTTTTTATATGACAGGAAAATGAATCCATAGAATTTTAATAGAAGCTTTTTTTCATGAATTTGCCAATTTCAATTGAGTTTATAAAGAATAGAAAGCGTCCCCAGGGGGCTTTGAATACCCTTTGAGCCAATACTGTCAACGGTTTACAAACGGTTAGAAACCGAAATAGAACCGAGTCACAAAACTTTATCTTTCCAGTCTTCAAACCCGCCACATACACAGCATTCAACCTTCTTATCAACTATTCTGAACCCCCATGTATCTGCAACATCAACCTTTTTTGAAGTATCAATGAAAATAATACCCTGTATCCTCTTTCCACAGGTATCACAGAAAAATCCAGAAACAAAAAAGGGTATAAAATCCTTTCTTTTATACTTCTTAACAAGCCTTTCTCATTTCTCTGTTGGCATGAAATTAACTGTATTTTCATAAGAATCCTGAATATATATATAAGGTTCATTATTTTTTCTCAATGAAAGCCGTGCAAATCCAATCCAGTCTGAACTTTTAACACAGTCATCACACACTATATCATCAAGAACCATAAAATTCCAACT
>JAOAFK010000171.1 GCA_026416315.1 Syntrophorhabdaceae bacterium
TTATTCTTTTTTTAAGGTCTTCACAATCTTCCATTTTTAAATTCAAAATAAGAGGACATGAAATTCGCAGTAATTGAATCCCACACTCCAGCTTTTTTTCTGGGTGGATTTAGCCCTTTTTCCATAAACCTTTTCAAGGAGACCTGCAATGATCCCGCTCTCCATATCACAAAACATCTCACCCGTGTAAGAAAAACCTGCACAGGTTATGCATTCATATAGTTTAACAATAATATGGTCCTCATCAACGACTTCTATCTCTGGTATACCTATCTTAAGCTCCATAATCCTATTTTTAAAATCATCGAGGTTATCAGCACCGAGCATGTTACCCACTTTTTTACCTATCATATAAAGGGCTGCCCCTGAACTCTCTCCAAGTATTTCCCTCATGCCAATTATTCTTAAAATCCTGAAAAGTTCCAAGGGTACATACTCCCCTAATCTCGGTCTTACTATGTTTTTTATCTCTTCAACGGTATATTCCTTCATCATTCACTCCAATTACTTTTGTTTCTCTGTAATATATTGAGCATATCTTTATGTATTAAACCGTTTGAAGCAACGATCTCGTCTTTATATATACTGAATTTATTTCCTTTAAAATCCGTTATCATACCCCCTGCCTCTTCCACAATAATTAAGCCTGCTGCCATATCCCAGGGATTTAATTTTAATTCCCAGAACCCGTCAAATCTACCTGCTGCAAGATAACACAAATTAAGTGCTGCAGAACCATCCCTTCTGATGGCCTGGGCCTCATAGATAAAAGAAATAAAATTTTCTATATTATTCCTTTTACTTGTGGGCACATCATAAGGAAAACCTGTTGAAAGTAATGCCTGTTTTAAAAAACCGATCTTCGAAACAGAGATCTTTTTTCCGTTCAGATAGGCACCGCCACCTCTTTTTGCATAAAATAACTCTTTGAAAATGGGGTTGTAGACAGCACCTAATGTGATCAAACCATCCTCTTCATATGCAATGGAGGTGCAGAAAAAAGGGTAACCATGGGCATAATTTGTTGTACCATCAAGGGGGTCAACAATCCATCTGTTTTTATTACCGTCGAAATAATTTTTCTTTTCCTCACTGATTATCTCATCTTCAGGAAATGCATCTTTTATAAGGCTTATTATTTTATCCTGACATGCCATATCCACATCTGTAACAAGGTCAATTGTGCCTTTATGACGGATATTAATCCTCTTACCAAAATATTTCCTTTGTATCTTTCCTGATTCCAACACACATTGTATGGCAAATTCAAGTATGTCATCCATTTTCTCTTTGTTCCTTTCACGTTTTTTGTTGCATTGAAACCAGTTGTTTCAAAGTCTTTACAACATACGCATTATATTTGTGTTTTTGCAAGGGAAATCTTATGAATAAACCTTCAGGTACACTATAGATATCCACATTAATCTTTTTTTTCATAAGCTCTTTTTTGAGTGTCGCCTTATCACAGGGGGCCCTTAATAACAAAAAATTACAGCCCGAATCTATTATATTTAAATTTTCGCACGATGATAGTTTATCCATCATATATGCCTTCTCATTTTTTAAGAATTCTATTGTTCTTTTTCTAAAGTGTTTGTCTTTTAATGCCGTTTTAGCAGCAACATATGCAAGCTGACTTATGGAAAAAAAATCCCATTCCACTGGATCCTTAATAGATGAAATTATATCTTTATTCCCCATTATATAACCAAAAGGGATGCCTGCCATGGCATAGAAGGTGGAAAATGTCCTTATTATCAAAATAAAGTTTGAGGTGATTACTTTACTCACATCAGTGGCAGCATCTGTGTAATCTATAAGGGATTCGTCAATAATAATCAGTTTTTTATTTTCTTCTGATAGCAAAACAAGCTCATCCCAACCATCTTTATCTATTATTTTTCCTGTAATATTGTGGGGGTTTGGCAAAATTATGAGCTCAGGCTTATCATCCATGCCTTTTAATCCCTTTAGATCATAGGTTTTATCAAAAAAGCCTCCGTTATAAAAAGTTATTGTTTCAATGCTTAATTTTTCCATTAGTGCCCTGTATCTATTGTGTACTGGTAGTGGGATCAATACACCCTTTGGTCTTATCCTGTTTATAATCTTTTTTAAGATCTCAGTTGAGCCATGACCTACCAATATGTTTTCATCGGATATATTGTGGATTTTCTTCAAGTAATTGATAAATTGCCCGCAGGCTGAATCATTGTATAAGTTAAGACTTTTTATGGCCTTTCTTAAACGATTTTTAACCTTCATAGGTGTACCGAGAGGGTTTATATCATAAATAAAACTCAATATTTCTTTTGAATGCCCCGATTCCATTATGTCCTAAATATACAAAAAAAGCGGGGGATAAGTAAACCCCCGCTTTTATATACACTTTAAAAGATTTTATAGAGTGTCACTCCATTTACCGTATCTCTCTCTTAATATCCTGTGGAGAATCTTACCCGCACCACTTCTCGGCATTTCTTCGTCTTTTATAAATATCACCCTTCTCGGGATCTTATAACCTGCAATCTTGCCCCTACAGAATTCGGAGATCTCCTCAGGTGTTGCTGTTTGACCTTCATGGAGCACAACCACTGCTGTTACAGCTTCACCCCATTTCTCATGTGGTGTTCCAATGACCGCCACGTCTTTTACCTTTGGATGACCGCCCACAACATTCTCTACCTCTGATGGATAAACATTCTCACCACCAGTGATGATCATGTTGGCCTTTCTATCCACAAGGTAGTAATAACCATCTTCATCCCTGTATGCCATATCACCGGCACTGAAATATTCACCTTTCATGGCTGCTGCGGTCTTTTCTGGTTCTTTCCAGTATTCTTCAAAGAGCATGGGGCTCCTTGAATACAGTTCACCCACCACATTCGGCTGTGTGATGAGGTTTCCCTCTTCGTCATAGAGCCTTATAATGTCTGTTCCTATAACCTCACGACCGATGGATCCGAGTTTTGTTAACTGTTCGTGGGGCTTCAAAACAGTCACAATACCTGCCTCAGTTGAACCGTATGCCTCATAGAGCTCTGAGTTGGGGAACATCTTGAGGATACCGAGTTTTGTGTCTCTTCTTGCCGGTGCAGAAGAGATCAAAAGTTTTTTGATGGATGTGAGGTCATATTTATTCTTTACCTCATCCGGTAATGCAAGCATCATGATGTAATGTGTGGGAACCAAGGATGTGAAGGTAATCTTGTGTTCAGAGAAGGTCTTCAAAAGATCTTCTGGGTTGAAGCTTACCATATTGTATGCCATTACAGTGCCACCCACCCAAGTGTTTACAAATGAATAGAACAGAGAGTTCACATGGCAGCATGGCATAACAAGAAGGGTAATATCATCAAAATTGAACTGATGGTCGAAGATCATGATAAAATACTGGGCAAACAGTGATGCGTGGGTCTTTACCACACCTTTTGGTCTTCCTGTTGTGCCACCTGTATACATAATAACCCAAGGATCGTCTGCTGTAACAACTGTTTCAGGTTCTTCAGGGCTTGCTGCTGCAAGGGCATCCTCATAGGAAATATATCCATCATAATGAGGATTACCGACCTCTGCAAAGGATATATATTTTTCCACTGTTGGTATGTTTTTCTTCATCCCGTTTACCATCTCAATCCAAGGATATTCCTTGCCATCCCTTGGGTTTGTACCTGCCTGCACTATAAAAACCTTTGCCTCACAGTGATTTATAATGTATTCCATCTCAGGTGCGGCAAGCCTGAACATGATAGGAACACATATGAAACCACCTTTTGCAGCTGCTGCATAGATCTCCATCCATTCAACACAGTTGTATGCGAGAACTGCAAACCTGTCCCCCTTTTTCATCCCCAAATTTGCGAGGGCATTTGCAAGCCTACAAGACCTTTCATTCCACTGTTTGAAGGTGTATTCCTTGTAAAGGTCTTTTGCCCCTATCTTGTTAGGCCACTTAAATGCATTTACCCTCAAAACATCTTTTGCTGTCATCCAACGCCCGTTTTTCATGTTTACCCTCCTACAATTTTGTATTAATTTTTATTTGATACTATGCATGCTGTTACTCAACCAGCTCGAGAATGTGATAAACCTTCTGAGGCATCTTGTTCTGCAAGACATTGTCTATTAGGTTTATCATACATCCCGGGCAGGCAGTAACAACGATATCAGCCCCTGTTGCCTTAATCCCTGCCATTTTTTTGGCCGCGATCTTTTTTGTTAGATCATAATGATATACACTAAAAGATCCACCCATACCGCAGCATAAATCCGCATTGGGCATCTCTACATATTTCAGTCCCTTTAAACCTTTGAGTAATGCCCTTGGCTGTGCCTGGATATTCTGGTATCTTACAAGGTGACAGGGGTCGTGCCATGTAACTGTCTTACCTTCAAACTCTTTTTTGAGTTTCAAGTCTTCTGGTTTCACATTCATCACATTAATGATAAATTCCATGCTATCCTTAACTTTTTTCTCAAACTCTGCATATCTTCTCTGTTGGTCTTCTGTGTCAGGAAGATACTTCTGGTAATCTTTTAAGGTTGAACTGCATGTAGCACAGGCAGTAACAATTGTATCCACGTCTTTAAATGCCTCTATATTTTTTTCTGCAAGCATCCTGCCTGTCTCAAAATCACCACTAAAATATATGGCAGCACCACAGCATGATTGCTCCTGAGGAACCACGACCTCAATCCCCCTCTTGGTCATGAAATCAATCATCTTCAATCCAAGCTCAGGATATACAAAATCCGTAGCACAACCCATAAAAAAACCCACCCTCATTGTTGGAGCCTTTCCATCCTGAGGTTTGTATACAGGCTTTACCATATCCCTTAAAAATGTCTTTGCAATCTCAGGGATGTTTCTGCCCTGGCCAAGGGCCTTTAAAAAATCAGGGAGGTGTCTTATCTTCCCCTCTGTTTTCGGCAACATCCATTGAAATGCCCTTGCAAGCCTTACATAATTTCCGAATGCCTTCCTGTTTGCCATTACCTTTCTGAAGGCAAAATTTTTGATAAAACCAAGCCCTTTGTCTTTTACCATCTGGGCCCTTGCGCCTACAACAACCCTGTCTATCTGGGCCTTTGCTGGGCAGTTCACTACACAACGTTTGCAGAGAAGGCATTTTCCTATAATTTCACCCATTTCGTCGGTAAATTTCTGTTCGCCTTTCAATGCAAGTTTTACGAGATAGTTTTTCCCCCTTGCTACAGATGTCTCAACCCTTTCCTCCTGATATACAGGACAGAAGAAGCTGCAAAAACCGCACTTCATACACTGGTCGGCAAATTGTTCTATTTTTTTAAGCTCTTTTAACTCTTCCATAGTGCAAGCTCCTTTTTGACTATTCCCAAATCTTGCCTGGGTTCATGATGTTATTGGGATC
>JAOAFK010000212.1 GCA_026416315.1 Syntrophorhabdaceae bacterium
AGGATAGATAACCTAAGGGTTGAGCTAAAACAGGAGATCATGCTCAACAACCAGAGAATTGATGAGACGAATAAAAGAATAGATGATCTATACATGGTAGTGGCAAACATAAGAGGTGATTTAAATAAGGCCCTCTCACAGAAAGAAGTAATTGATGATGTCCTTATAAGGGTTCAGAGGCTTGAAGATAAAGTTCTGGCAGCAGCTTAAAAAAATTCTTTCAACTTTAAAATAAATCCAAAAAATGAGAGGGATTCATTGTATTTCCATTGTAGGAGCTCAGGTGATCTCGGTTCTAAATCCCATCTTCTCCTTGATTGAAAGTAGGAATAACAGAAATTATCCCGAACATATTACCCTTTTTGCAACACCGCTTGAAAAGCATAAAACAATATCTCATAAACAAATTGAAATACAAGAGCAGTAGTATTGACATAATAAACACATCAAATGACCTTTCATCTTAAGGGGAACTTTTACCTGCCCACGTCCATAAAAAAAATAACAGATGAACAAAAGAATATTGTCTTTAACATTGCAGGTGGTCAGAACTTTCAGGTTGCCGCATCATTATATAGCATATTAACACTAGTTTTTCATATTGTTTATCCTGAAAACTATGGCATACACAAAATCACAATGGACAATGAATTGCTTAAGGATTATAAATTGCTTCTCCTACCTAAACTTGTTGATGTATTTTCTCTGCAAGGCATAAGATACAGTAAAAAAAATACATTAACACATGAATTAGCTTTTGTTTCAAAGCACTATAAATTTAAAACACCAGGGGTTAATTCTATAAGTAAGGCAAAAAACACTTTGGAAGATTTACCCTCCTTTTTGTGGCAATCCCCTATGACCAATATAAAGATAAGGACTATGCAGGTATAATTGAAGATGGTATTATGTTTCTTACTCCTTCTATTATGATAGACCCTGAAAAAATGGAAAAGAAGATTATCGAATTCGTCAAGTCTAAAAGAACCACTTGATTGTTTTTTTAAATTCCACTTAAATTTATTGAATTGACATGGCTGATTTTATCTGTTAACCTTGATAACAGGTTGGGTATCTGTTAACTATATTGTGGATTGGAGGTTCCATGGAAATAACAATTAGTTTCAGGCATATTGAGCCCGATGAAAACATAAAACGTTATATTGAAGAAAAATTTACCAAACTTCAGAAATACGTGGAAACGCCCCTTGATGTTCATGTAGTACTTTCTGTAGAGAGAAAATACAGATACAGGGTGGATGTTGTGTTTACAATAAATGGTGTTGTGATAAATGCCCATGAAACTATGGATGATATGCGTGCAGCTGTTGATATGATCCTCGACAAGATAGAAAGAAGGCTCACACGTTATAGAGAGAAATTAAAGAGATATAGAAATGCAAGACCTAAAAAAGAATTATCCCAGCCTTTAGAACCAGTCTCGAGGATTGTGGTGACAAAAAAAGTAGATGCAAAACCCATGGATACTGAAGAGGCAGTAATGCAGCTTGAGGCATCTGGAGACAATTTTATCATCTTCAGGGATAGTGAAAAAGACAATATCTGTGTTATATACAGAAGAAAAGACGGAAATTTCGGTCTAATTGAAGCTTATGGTAAGGCATTATGAATCTTGAAGAAATACTTTCAGAATCATGTGTCATAAGCAATCTCAAGGCATCAAACAAAAAAGATGCCATTTACGAGATGTGTGAATCATTAAAAAAAGCAGGGCTAATTGAGAATGTCCAGGAAGTTGTAGATGTTATACTCGAGAGGGAAAAACTCGGTAGCACCGGCATCGGAGAGGGTATTGCTATACCCCATGGAAAGATGAAGGGCATAAAAAACATACTGTGCGCTTTTGGTAAATCTGAAAAAGGTATTGATTTTGATTCTATTGATAAAAAACCCGTTTACATTATTGTGCTTCTCCTTGCCCCTGAAGGTTCTGCAAGTATGCATTTAAAGATGTTATCCCGTATATCTAAAATCTTAAGAGATACCTCCATCAGAAACAGGCTCCTCGAACTAAAAGATGCCCGGGATATTTATTCTTATGTTTTAGAAGAGGATAGAAAGATTTGAAAACGTCTTGATTTCATTCAAGAAAATAAATCTCTATAAAAATAGATGGTGAATTTTTTTTATGAAAGGCATTACCGTTAAAGAATTGCTTGAAGACAAAGAATATGGTTTAGAACTCACAGTCGTTGCAGGTTTAAAGGGGCTTTCAAGAAAGATTTATAATACAAAGATACAGAAATTAGGCCTTGTTGCAACGGGTAAGATGATTTACATGCACCCTCACAGGATACAGATACTGGGCAACACAGAGATATCCTATCTATTGTCTTTGAAAGAAGAAGACAGCAAAAAGATAATAAAGGAACTCTGCAAACAGGATGTTGTATGTTTTGTGATTACACGAAATTTAAAAATCCCTGATTATTTCATCAAAGAGGCAGATGCAAAAGGGCTGCCCCTTTTAAAATCAAAACTTGTTACATCCACATTCATTGAAAGGATTACAAGGTTTCTCGAGGAAAAACTCGCCCCTTCCACTACAGTACATGGTGTATTCATGGATGTTTTTGGTGTTGGCGTTTTAATAATAGGTAGACCCGGCATTGGTAAAAGTGAGAGTGCCCTTGAGCTTATCATGAGGGGCCACAGGCTCATTGTGGATGATGTGGCATACGTCAAAAAAGTAGGGGCCATTGAACTCTATGGGGAAGCACCAGAGATGATAAAGAACCTCCTTGAGATAAGAGGGGTTGGTATTGTGGACATAAGACGGCTGTTTGGGGCATCTTCCATATCCGATAAGAAAAAGATTGACTTTGTTGTGGAATTAATAGACTGGAATGAAAAGGAAGGCAACGAAAGGCTGGGTATGAAGGAAGAAAAATACCGTCTTTTGGGAATAGATCTTCCCCTTGTGAAGATCCCTGTGAGCCTTGGAAGGAATGTTTCTGCCATCATCGAGCTTGCATGTAGAAATTTTGTTTTGAAACAACAGGGCATAGATACGGCAGCAGAGCTTGAAGAGAAGATTTTAAAAACCACTACATCTGGGAAAAAAGAATGAAGATAGTAATAGTCAGCGGTATTTCAGGTTCTGGAAAATCCACATTTTTAAAAGCCTTAGAAGATATAGGTTTTTTCTGTATAGACAATTTCCCCATCCCCCTTATAGAAGAATTCATAGAAATCTGTGAACATTATAAAGATAAGCTCACAAATGTCGCTATCGTTATAGATATAAGGGAGAGAGAATTTTTCGACAAGGGTGAAAAGATTATAAAGGAACTAAAGGACATGCACAATGTGGAGTGTATCTTTCTTGAAAGCAGTGATGAGGTGCTTATCAGGAGATTCAGTGAAACAAGAAGGATGCACCCTATATTTGAATCGGCAAATGTAAAGGATGCCATAAAAAAGGAGAGGGAGGCCATTGAATGGCTAAAGGCTTTATCCAATAAGGTTATTGATACATCTCATCTTACAACCCATGAATTGAGAAGGTTTGTTATGAGCATCTATTCAAAGGATAAAAAGGGTATAAAGATAACCCTTATGTCCTTTGGATATGCCTATGGGTTGCCCATAGAGGCAGATATGGTTTTTGATGTGAGATTTCTTCCAAATCCATATTTTGTAGAAGGTTTAAGAGATAAGACAGGGCTTTCCGATGAGGTTGCCATGTATATAAAATCAGATGATGTTTTTAAAAAGTATTTTCTTTTACTTTCAGACTTTTTATTATATCTTATTCCACTTTTTGAAAAAGAGGGTAAAAGCTATTTCACCTTATGCGTGGGATGCACAGGGGGAAAACACAGAAGTGTTTTTGTTGTTAATGAAATTGAAGATTTGCTTGTTTCAATGGGTTATAATATAACGACCGTGCATAGGGATATAAATAGATAGGAGTTGTGGAGGTTTTATGGTTGGAATCGTAATAGTTGCCCATTTCAATCTTGCAAAAGAGATGGCAAAGGCAGTGGAATTAATCGTGGGTGATCAAGAGCTATTTACCCATGTGGATATATTCCCCAATGAAGATATGGAGGCAATAAAGAAGAAAATAACAAATGCCATAAAATCTGTTGATGGTGGCGATGGTGTGATTATTTTAACGGATATGTTCGGTGGCACCCCATCGAATATAAGCCTATCTTTCCTCGAAGAAGGTAAAATTGAGGTTGTAACAGGGGTGAATCTACCGATGTTGATAAAATTGGCTACATTTAGAAAAGATAAGCCATTAAATGAGCTTGCAAGGTTTATAACAGGCTATGGACAGAAAAATATTTACCTTGCCACAGACCTGTTAAAAGGAAAGGGATAATAAAGGGATAATAATTTGTCAATGGTGGAGGCAACCTTTACAATCAAAAACAGGTTAGGACTTCATGCAAGGCCTGCTGCCATGTTTGTGAAAAAAGCAAGTGAATTTTCATCTGATGTGTGGGTAGAAAAGGACGGCACAAGGGTAAATGGAAAGAGTATTATGGGGCTTCTCATGCTCGCATGTCCTTTGGGCAGTTCTATAAAACTCCAGATAGATGGAGAAGATGAAGAATCTGCTTTAAAGGAATTGGGTAAACTTATCGAGGATGGGTTTTACGAAGAATGAGGGAAGAGACATTTAAAAATAAAATACTAAAAGGCATAGGTGTTTCCTCAGGCATTGCCTCTGGCACTGTTTATCTATTAGAGAGAGGAAAAATACCAGTTATTAAAAGAACCATTAAGGCAGAACAGACAGAAAAAGAGGTGAACAGGTTTAAAAATGCCGTAAAAGATGCCATAGGAGAATTAAATACCATAAAACAATCCATACCAGATGACGAGGTAAGAAAACATTCCTTTATAATTGATGCCCATATCTTGATGCTCCAGGACGATTTTTTCTCAAAGAATGTGGTGGATGTTATAAGAAGAGATAGGATTAATGCAGAATGGGCCCTTGATATGGTGGTTTCTAAATTCATGGCGAGTTTTGAAACCATAGAGGACACGTATTTCAGGGAAAGGGCTCAGGATTTAAAATACATTTATGACAGGCTCATGAGAATCCTCGTAAAAGGCAAAACACCCACAATAGAAAAAAAGACCAAGGCAGAAAGGGGTATCATTGTTGCCCATGACCTTTCCCCTGCTGATACGATTCAGCTAAATCTCAATAAGATATCTGGTTTTGTCACAGATGTTGGTGGCAGGACTTCTCATACCTCTATTGTTGCAAGGGCATTAGAGATACCCGCGGTGGTCGGTGTGGGGAATATTACAAGCCTTGTTAAAGACAACGACAGAATCATTGTGGATGGTGATGAGGGCATAGTTATCATAAATCCCACCACAGAGGTTCAAAAGGAATATATATCAAAACAGATGCGCCTTAAAAACATAAAAAAGGAATTCTTAAGGATTGCTAAGCTAAAATCCGAGACAAAGGATGGCTTTAAAATTAAGGTGGGAGCAAATATAGAACTTATTGCCGAAATGGACATTGTGGAAAAATACGGTGCCCAGGGTATCGGATTATATAGAACTGAATATATATATCTTTCGAGAAAGACATTGCCCACAGAGACAGAGCATTTCCATATTTACAAAAAACTCGCTGAAAACAGAAATCTCGAATATGTAACCATAAGAACCTTAGATATTGGTGGTGATAAATTCGTCTCCGAGATAGAGATGGCAAAGGAGATAAATCCAGCCATGGGTCTAAGGGCTATCAGGTTGTGTATAAAAGAGGTGGATCTATTTAAAAGCCAGCTAAAGGGTATCTTAAGGGCAAGCGCCTACGGGCCCTTAAAGATACTGATTCCTATGATTTCAGGGCTTGATGAGATAAGAAAAACAAAAGAGATACTAAAGGAGTGTATGGAGGAACTCGAGCACAAAAAGATAGATTTCAACAGGGATATCGAACTTGGTATCATGATAGAGGTGCCTGCCACATGTATGATAAGCGATATCCTTGCAAAAGAAGTGGATTTTTTTAGCATTGGAACCAATGATTTAATACAGTATACCCTTGCCATTGACAGGATCAATGAATATGTTTCATACCTTTATGAGCCATTGCACCCAGCGGTTCTCAGGATGATAAAGCATGTGGTGGATGTTGCCCATACCAATGAGATTGAAGTGGCCATGTGTGGAGAGATGGCAGGAGAGGCCCTCTATATTCCGGTTTTGATTGGCCTCGGTCTCGATGAGTTAAGCATGAATCCCTATTCGGTTCCAAAGGCAAAAAAGATAGTTCGTGGTTTAGAACATAGCTATTGCAAGGACTTGCTTTTTGAATTGATGAAGCAGGAGTCTCATAAAAAGGCAGAATTAATTCTAAGAAAAGAAATGGCAAGGCTTTTTCCACAGGATTTTATAATGTGTTATGAAGAATAAAATATAAGGAGGGATAGACGATGAGTATGACAAGGTATTTATTCACTTCAGAATCGGTGGCTGAAGGGCACCCCGATAAGGTGGCAGACCAGATATCCGATGCAGTGCTTGATGCCATCATCGAGCAGGATAAGGCAGCAAGGGTTGCATGCGAGACATATCTTACAACAGGACTTGCCCTTGTAGGTGGCGAGATCACAACGAGCTGTTATGTAAATATACCGGACATAGTAAGACAGACGGTAAGGGAGATTGGCTATAACAATTCTGCCATGGGCTTTGACTGGGAGACCTGTGCAGTAATTACTGCCATAGATGAACAATCTCCAGATATTGCCATGGGTGTAAACGAGACACCAGACCATGAACAGGGCGCAGGTGATCAGGGTCTTATGGTGGGTTATGCATGCACGGAAACACCAGAGTATATGCCCATGCCTATAATGCTTGCCCATAAGTTAACAAAAAGACTTGCAGAGGTAAGAAAACAGAATATTCTCACCTTCCTAAGACCCGATGGTAAAAGCCAGGTTACAATAGAATACATTGATAGAAGACCAGTAAGGGTGGATGCTATTGTTATTGCAGCACAGCACACACCGGATGTTTCCATTGAAACAGTGAGAGAAGGTGTTACAGAAGAGGTAATCAAGAAGGTAATCCCTGCAGAAATGATGGATGCAAAGACAAAGATATACATCAACTCAACAGGCAGATTCGTTATAGGCGGCCCCAAGGGTGACTGTGGTATGACAGGTAGAAAAATCATAGTGGATACATATGGTGGTGTGGGTAGCCATGGCGGTGGAGCATTTTCAGGAAAAGACCCTTCAAAGGTGGATAGAAGCGCTTCTTATATGGCAAGATACATTGCAAAAAATCTTGTTGCAGCAGGTCTTGCAGATAGATTGGAGATCCAGATTGCCTATGCCATCGGGGTGGCAAGGCCTGTATCTGTCATGATAGACACAAAGGGCACATCAAAGATTAGCCCTGACAGGATAGCAGAGATTGTAAATGAACTATTTGATTTAAGGCCGAGAAAGATAATAGAGAGGCTTGACCTTTTAAGGCCCATTTACAAAAAGACCGCCTGCGGTGGACATTTCGGAAGGTCAGAACCGGAATTCACTTGGGAAAGACTTGACATGGTGGATGAGATAAGGAAGCTTGCAGGCATCTAACTGCCTTTCTTTGTCTATCAAATTTTTAAAATGGTTTTATATTTTCATTCAGGAGGAATATGATGGATTACGATGTTAAGGACATAAGCCTTGCAGAAAAAGGACTCGAAAAGATCGAGTGGGCAGAGAAAAGGATGCCTGTTTTAAGAAAGATAAGAGAAAGATTCTCCAAGGAAAAACCCTTATCAGGGGTGAGGATTTCATGCTGTCTCCATGTGACAACAGAGACGGCAAATCTCGTGCGCACATTGAAAGAAGGTGGGGCAGAGGTATCCCTATGTGCATCAAATCCTTTAAGTACCCAGGACGATGTGGCCGCTTCTATTGTAAAACACTTTGGTATACCCACTTTTTCTATAAAAGGCGAGACAGATGATATCTATTATACCCATATAATGAAATGCCTTGCCTTTAAACCGAATCTCACCATGGACGATGGAGCAGACCTTGTAGGTTCCCTGCACATGATTGCCCACGGACGATTCGATGCCCTCCATAGTGCAGTAAGGAACTGGGTAGAAAGGCTTACAGAGCAAGAGAGAAAAGAGATTGTGGATAATATCATAGGTGGTTCAGAAGAGACAACCACAGGGGTGATAAGGCTAAAGAGTATGGAAAAGGAAGGGGTGCTCTGCTTTCCCATAATAGCTGTGAACGATGCCTTTTCAAAACACATGTTCGATAACAGATACGGTACAGGTCAGAGTACAGTAGATGGGATATTGAGGGCAACAAATGTCCTGTTTGCCGGTGCAAAGTTTGTCCTTGCAGGATACGGCTGGTGTGGAAAGGGTGTGGCCATGAGGGCAAGCGGACTTGGTGCCCATGTGATTGTCACAGAGGTAAATCCTCTTAAGGCCCTTGAGGCACTCATGGATGGTTATGCTGTTATGAAGATGGAAGAAGCAGCCCCTATGGGTGATATTTTTATCACCACAACGGGCAATATCCATGTATTGAGAAAAGAACATTTTGAACTCATGAAGGATGGGGCCATAATAGGTAATTCAGGTCACTTCAACGTAGAGATTGATTTAGATGCCCTTGAGGCAATGGCTGTTAAAAAGAGAAGGGTAAGGGGGATGATGGATGAGTATACCCTTTCTAATGGGAGACGCATCTATCTTTTAGGTGAGGGAAGGCTTGTAAACCTTGCCTGTGCTGAAGGTCATCCATCAGAGGTCATGGACATGAGTTTTGCCAATCAGGCATTGTGTGCAGAATATATGTGGAAAAACGGAAAAAAACTCGAAAAAAAGGTCTATTCAGTGCCTGAAGAGATAGATAAAAATGTGGCAGCATTGAAGCTTGCTTCAGCCGGGGTAACAATTGATGAATTAACAGAGGAACAGAGAATCTATCTTGCCTCATGGGAGATGGGCACATGATAAACCTCCTCGTTATAGGCACCATTGCCTATGATTCCATAGAGTCTCCCTTTGGAAAGGTAGAAAATGTCTTAGGTGGTTCAGCTTTGCACTTTACAAATGCGGCAAGTTTTTTTACTGATGTGGGTATTGTGGCAGCGGTAGGCCGAGATTTTGACCTGAAAGATATAAAATTTTTGGAAGAAAGAAATGTGGATATAAGGGGCATATCCATTGAAGAGGGAAACACCTTCAGATGGGAAGGTAGATATGGCTATGATTTAAACCAGGCCATAACCTTAAAGACTGAACTCAATGTAATTGAGAGGTTCAAGCCCCATATACCTGATGATTATCTATCAGCAGATTTTATCTTTCTTGCCAATATCGATCCTGAGCTTCAGACATATGTGATAGACCAGATAAAAAGACCTGCCATAATTGTCCTTGACACAATGAACTTCTGGATAGAGAATAAGTTTTCTGCCCTTATGGATGCTGTAAAAAAGGTGGACATGATCATAGTGAACGAATCTGAATTAAGGGAGATGACAAAGGAATATAGCCTTGTGAAGGCGGCAAGAAAGATAATGGAATTAGGCCCTTCCTGTGTGGTGGTGAAAAGAGGTGAATACGGTGTGTTCATGGCTGAAAGGAATGGACTTTTTCTTGCCCCAGCATTTCCCCTTGAAGAGGTATTTGACCCTACAGGCGCAGGCGATACCTTTGCAGGTGGTTTTATGGGTTATCTCGCAAATGTGGGTAATGTAAATCCCGAAACGATCAAACAGGCCATTATTATGGGCTCTGTAATGGCCTCTTTCAATGTGGAGGATTTCGGCATAAACAGAATCAAAAGACTCGGCTACGATGAAATAAAAGACAGATATACAGCATTTAAAAGATGCCTTAACTTCGGAGATATTAAATTTAAATAGCCTGACATGATAGGTATATCTAAGCTTTACTGCGGTGCCGTTGAGCCTTCAGACCCATTGAGATATGCACGGCAAACATCTCGTCTTCCATCCCATCTCCTTCAATTTTCAAAGGATAAAAAACCTGTTGTAGTGTGGAACATGACAAGAAGGTGTAATCTCAGATGCATCCACTGTTATGCCCGTGCCGAGGATGAAGACTATAAAGGTTATGAGCTTTCAACAGAAGAGGGAAGACGCTTTATAGATGACCTTTCCTATTTTGGTGTCCCTGTGATCCTTTTTTCAGGTGGGGAACCCCTGTTGAGAAAAGATTTGCCTGAACTAATTGATTATGCGGTAAAAAAGGGCTTGAGGGCTGTTATATCCACAAACGGCACATTAATCACAGAAAAGATGGCACGTATTTTTTATGAAAAAGGTTTATCCTATATAGGTGTGAGCCTCGATGGAGTTGGTGCCACAAACGATGCATTCAGGGGTAAAAAGGGCGCCTTTGATATGGCCCTTCAAGGTATAAGAAATACGAAAAAGGCAGGTATAAAGGTAGGGTTGAGATTTACCATGAACAGGCGAAACTACGAAGAGATTCCAAAGATATTCGACCTTATAGAAAAAGAAGATATCGAAAGAGTCTGCTTTTACCACCTTGTATATGCAGGAAGGGGTTCAACTTTAATGGAAGATGACCTCCCTCATGATAAGCAAAGGGAAGTCCTTAATTATATAATGGATAGAACAAAGGATTTTTTTAATAAAGGCAGGCAGATTGAGGTGCTTACTGTAGATAACCATGCAGATGGACCCTACATATATCTTAGGCTGCTTCAAGAGGATAAAAAAAGGGCTGAAGAGGTATATGAGCTTCTAATGATGAATGAAGGTAATGCCTCGGGCGTGGGCATTGCCTGTGTGGATGAAGAGGGTTATGTCCATGCGGATCAGTTTTGGAGGCATTACAGCTTTGGAAATATAAGAATAAGACCCTTCAGCCAGATCTGGATGGATACATCTGACCCCCTTATGGCAAAGCTGAAGGAGAAAAAAAAGCATGTAAAGGGCAGATGCAGAACATGCAGATGGCTTGATATCTGCGGTGGCAACTTCAGGGTAAGGGCAGAGGCGGCAACAGGGGATGTATGGGCAGAGGACCCCCAATGTTATCTCACAGATGAAGAGATTGCAATCCCCGATGAAATCGCATGATTTTTATTCAATCAGCAGGTCTTGTCTTTAGATGAGAGAAGGCATCATAAGAGAGGATCCATCAAAAGAGTTCTATTTCAAGGAAGGTTGCTATATCATCGAACAGTATAATACACCGTTAGACCCGAAAATATCCATTGCAAGGGCAAGGGTAGAACCGGGAAAGAAAACGAGATGGCATAGATTAAAGGATACTACAGAAAGGTATTATATCTTAAATGGTACAGGTATGGTGGAGATAGGCCCATTACCACCCACTGAGGTGAAACCCGGTGACCTTATTGTGATTCCACCCATGTGTCCCCAGAGGATAAAAAATACAGGAAATGATGACCTTGTCTTTCTTGCCATATGCACCCCGAGGTTTATCTACGAAAATTATGAAGATGTAGAGGATTTTCCCTTTTAAAAAAGGCTTTCCTGCTTTGGTTTTTTCTTAGGTTTGTCTTTTTTTGGAATCTTAATGGATTCCATATATGCCTCGGGTATCTCATAAAAAAATCTCGATTTTTTGCATTCCTTTATCTTTCCGTGGACAGATCTTCTGTTGCTTGCTATCAGAAAAAGCTCTTTTTTTGCCCTCGTCATGCCCACATAAAAGAGTCTCCTCTCCTCCTCTATGTCTGCATCATCCATAGCAAGAATGTAAGGGATTAACCCATCTTCAAAGCCTGCGATAAAAACCACATAGAATTCGAGACCCTTTGACATATGAAGTGTCATAAGACTCACTACATCTATGTTTTGATCAAGGATATCTTCCGGCCTGAAAAGATTAAGTTCCTGGAGTATCTTGATTAATCCCACCTCATAAGGATAATCTCCATAGGCCATAAGGAGATTTCTTTTAAGACCTGATAAAGCCTCCATACCTTTGATGCTGAAGGCTTCATCGAGAATAGAGGATAATGTCTTTTCAGGGTCTTGATTATGCATGTAATTTTCCAGTCTTTTTCTTATTTCATTGATTTCCTCGTAAAAACTATCATGTATTATCTGATGTGGAATACCTGCTTCCATGAAGGCATCCCGGATTGAATTTAATTGATTATTTGTCCTGACAAACACAGCAAAATCAGAAAAACAGTATATGTTATCGCCCCAATTTCCTCTAAAATCATCTTGAGACAATCTCACATGACTTACGGCACCAATCCTCTTCTCTATCTCTTTTATAATAAACCTTGCCTCTTCGTATTCATCGTTCACATCTATCATCTTAATCTTTATGTGATCCATCGATGATGCAGGGTATAATGGGTGTTCAATCCTGTTTTTATTATTTTTTATAAGCGCCTGGGATGCTTCCAGTATTATCCTTGATGAACGATAGTTATTTTTTAGAAATACTGTTTTCGCACCTTTAAAATCCTTTTCAAAATCTAAAAAATGTTCTATGTCAGCACCTCTGAAGGCATATATGGCCTGGTCAAGATCACCTACAGCACATATATGCTCTGTAAAACCATATAATGCTTTTATGAGTCTATACTGGGATGGATTAATATCCTGATACTCGTCTATCAAGATATGTTTGAGACAGGACAGTTCCTTCTGTACCTCTTCAGAGGTGTGTATCAATTCTATTGTCTTGATGATAAGATCATCTATGTCAAAGGCATTTATTTCTTTAAGGGCATTTTCATATTTCAAAAATATAGGGTCCTGCATGGATCCCTCTTCATAGAAATTTTTTATCCTTGATATGTAATGCAATATGGAATAAGCTTTTTTAGTGGTTTCGCCTGTTATTGCCTTTAAAATTTCTATACCTTCCTCCCTGGTTAAAATTCTGAATCCGCTGTTATTATATTTCCGTAGTATATTTAGGCCGAACATATGAAATGTTCCCAAAAAGACACCATCTCCTTTACCCTTCACCCTTTCTTTCATCTCAAGGGCAGCCCTGTTTGTAAAGGTAAGGCCGATAATTTCATGAGGTTTTATCCCAGTATGGAGAAGATATAAGATCCGCCTTGTGATGGTAAGGGTTTTGCCTGTGCCAGGCCCTGCAATTATAAGAAGGGGTCCATCTGTATAAGCTACAGCCTCTTTTTGGTCTTCATTGAGGCCATCTAAGATTTCATTTTCTGACATATTCAAGGGTTTTAAAATAGGCTCATCTGGCCGTCTAACGCTTTTTGTCTATCTCTATCTGTGTCTCCAAAGATCCTTACCTTTCCGTATTCTCCATCGTATCCAGGAGATATATAAATGTTGCCTGACCTCATACGTTCTATGGCCTCTGCTATCCTCTCACCACAGGCAACCTCAATGTCTTTAATTGACACATCAAGAAGGATCTTAAATTCATTTCCTAAAAGAGTAAGGATTTTTAAATATTCATTTAAAGCCTTTTTTCCAGCCGGTGGTGTATTGAGGGCTTCTCCTATAATCTCTATGAGGGGTATGATGGACCTATATCCTGGTGCACCTGCAGGCCTTAATCCATTTTCCCTGTCAGAAAGTTCCATTACCCTGTGCATAACGCCTATAGTGAGTTTCTTTTTGCACTTTGGGCAAACATAACCGTATTTTTTTGTCTCTTCGGGGGAGAGGCATATGCCACATAGTCTGTGACCATCATAATGATATTTCCCCTCTTCGGGGAAAAATTCAATGGTCCCTAAAAAGCCCTCTTTTGTTTTTATCGCACTAATAAGGCTATTATAGTCGAATTCTGTCTCAAGAATGTTGGCCTCCCTTCCTATTTTAATGGGTGAATGGGCATCAGAATTAGATACAAGGGTTATGCGATCCAATGAAGATAATCTCCAGTTCATGGGAGGGTCTGAAGAAAGGCCTGTTTCTATGGCGTATATATGTGATGAGAGTTCTTCAAAGCAATCTTCTATGGAATCAAAGCCAGAAGCTGCACCGAATATGGAAAAATGGGGTGTCCAGGCATGGGCAGGGATAAAGAGTGCCCTATCTGTTATATCGAGGACTATTTTTAAAAGGTCCTTTGCATCCATTCCGAGGATGGGTCTGCCGTCTGATGTTAGGCTCCCTATCTTTGAAAGGATGATGTTTATCTTTGCCGCAGAGGCAAAATCATCTACCATAACAAGGCAGTGGATTTTTCTTGTTTTTCCCATCTTGCTGTAAATGCAGCTTATCTCCCCTGTTAGGAGAAAATGGACCTGGTTTTTTAATGAGTCTGGTATGCCACCAGGTTGATAGGTATCTTTTA
>JAOAFK010000032.1 GCA_026416315.1 Syntrophorhabdaceae bacterium
AGATGAATATGAAAAACATGTTAATACTATCGTCGTCGAGTCTGTGGGAATGTGGTAAAGTCGAAGACTTTTCCATATTTCCACAGAATGATATGAATAGATTTTTTGATTGTATACAAAAGTATTCTTACAAAAAATTTGAGTTTTGTCTAATTGTAAAAAAACATGACAAGACCTCATCTCTTTTGCTATTTTCTTTCCATCCTTTGCTATATGGGTTGTCTCAAAGGGAGGTAGATTTTTTCTTTTTAATTCATTGAAATGCTGGAAAAATTTAGGGACATATACAGGGTCTATACCGGTGACACCGATCTTTAAAAGCTCATCCTTTGTATAACCAAGGCTTTTTGCTGCTGCGTCATTTACAAAGACAAGCCTGCCGTCAGGCCTTACAAGATAGACCTCTTCCCTGGCATTTTCAATAATACTCTCTAAGAGTTCAAGTTCTTTTATCCTTTCCTTTTTTTCTCAAGGATCTCCTCAAGCAT
This sequence comes from Syntrophorhabdaceae bacterium, assembly GCA_026416315.1. GTDB lineage: Bacteria > Desulfobacterota > Syntrophorhabdia > Syntrophorhabdales > Syntrophorhabdaceae > JAKORG01. The sequence continues at coordinate 489 of JAOAFK010000032.1, forward strand.
CAAAAGCCTGTCTTCAAGTCTTTTGACCTCTTCTTTCAAACTCAATATTTTATCTTTTTCCCCATTTTTCATAGTGAGATATTATTATCTATCATATTTTTTTCATGCCCTGATAGATGTAAAGACCTTTATTTTTATAAATTATATACTTTCTTTCAGGGAATTTTAAACAGATATTTTTAACACCTTTTTAATTTTTTTTAATTATTTATGTGGACATGACAAAGCCAAGATGATGATGTAATAATAAAACAATCAATCAGTTTGATGTCTTTTTTATTTTTAGTTATCATATCAACAAGTGAAAAAAAACACAAAATATTTTTGCTACAATGAACAGAATAAATTTTTAAACCAAATTATTTGGAAAATAACAAAATTTTTTATCAAAATTTTCTTGAAAAAACCATTTATTTGTATTTAAAATTGTTTTTGTGATAAATATCACATGTCACATCTTCATAAACTACTAAAAGGGGGACAAAAGATGAATAAAAAAATATTGCCCACCATTGTACTTTCTTGCCTTTTAATGACCATTTGTCTTTGTGTTAATTTTGCTGTAGCTGACCCGATAAACATGGAAACAAAACAGCTAATATCTCTTGTTAAAGAGGCCTCTTCAGTCCTTGAAAAACAAGGTGAGGCTGCTTTTGAGCAATTCAAAAAACCAGGCAGTAAATGGTTACAAGGCGATACCTATATCTTTGTCATTGATACAAAAGGTTTTGTATACGTAAACCCACAGAGACCAGAACTGGAGGGTACAAATCAAATAAATTTAAAGGATCTCATGGGAAAACCCTTTATCCAGTCCTTTATCAAAAAGGTTACATCTGGCACAAAACAAGAAGGCTGGGTTCATTATGTGTGGTATAAGCCAGGCGAGGAAAACCCTATGTGGAAGACCTCATTTATTAAACTCGTAAAGACACCATCTGGAAAGGATTACATAGTAGGCAGTGGCTTATATAATATGAAGATGGAGAAGATCTTTGTCATTGATGTGGTGGATGATGCAGCAAACCTTATAATGCAGAAAGGTAAAGAGGCATTCAAAGAACTAAAAGACCCTTTTGGTGATTACAACTACTTGACCACGTATGTCTTTGTATTTGACGGAAAGGGTAATGACATTATAAATCCAGCGTTTCCAGGTTTTGAAGGCCAGAATGTCTTGAACCTCAGAGATAGCCAAGGGAAATATTTTATAAAGGAGATAATAGCCAATCTTGAAAAAACAGATACCACATGGGTTGACTATATGTGGCCAAAACCAAGACAGATGACACCATCTAAGAAGATCGCTTATGTAAAAAAGATACTTGTGGGCAATGAGATCTTATATGTGGGCTCAGGGATATATCTTGATTAGATAAAAATTTTGGCGTTTATAAAAACTTAAGAGGAGGGTTTATGCAGCCAGCAACTGAAATACTTATGTTTCCTTGGTATGTATGGTGGACACTAATAATCGGGCTATTCCTTATGACATTTATAGGGACATGGCTTATTACAAGGAGGTGGGATAAATGAATACTAAATATCTTCCTATCCCTGATATAACCCTCTCAATGGCAATAGCATCATCTATAGGCATTGCTATTCTGTTAGGTGTCTCCATTCTATTGGGTATATTAGGTAAAAAACAATGGAAATCCTTTGATGAATACCTTGTAGGCAGAAGGGATATGGGACCTTTTATTACAGGTTGTGCCCTGGCAGCATCGTATCTGTCTGGTTGGGCATTCTGCGGCTCAACAGGAATAACTTACTCTGTTGGATTTTCCGGCATGTGGTTTGCTGGTATGTGGAGCCTTATAGGAATAATACCCTGTATATGGGTAGCATCTGCCAAAACAAGAAGCTTTGCAGTAAAACTTAATGCCACCACTATCCCAGAGCTCATGGGCAGAAGATACGAATCCAAGATGCTCCAGACAGTAATCAGTATATGTATGCTCTTTTTCCTCTTTATCTACTCTGTTGGTCAATTAAAGGCAGCCGGCGGTGTCTGGTACGCTGTCACAGGTTTTCCACCTGTCATATGCCTTCTCCTTGGTGTATTTATTGCATGGATATATATGGTTCTGGGAGGATATGTAGGCACAAACTGGTCCATGGCATTCCAGGGTGCATTCCTTGGTGTTGTGGGTGCTATCTTTGGTATATGGGCACTTATCTCATCTGGTGGTTTTCAAGAGATTTCCATGAAGCTATGGGAACAGGATCCAAAGCTCCTGCAGCTTATAAGACCTGACCTTCCTAAAGTTGGACCTACTGAGTTCTTTTCGAGTTGGATAGGAATTCTGGCATGCCCTGTTATATTCTTTACCATGGCTATAGGTTTCCCCCATAATTTAGGTAGGTTCTTAGGTATGAAAAAGATGAATAAAAAAGAATACTGGCTCCTTGTATTCATCGTATGGTTTATAACAGGTATACCTGTCATGCTGGCATCTTCAACAAACGGTCTTATCACAAGGACCCTGTTCGGGCCCCAACTTTTCAAGATAGAGCCCTGGAAGGCAGACCTGGCTGCACCACTATTATCATATTCCATAGGAGGTATACCTTTACAGACTCTATATGTCATGGGGCTTTTTGCAGCAACCCTTTCAACCCTTGCTGGTATGGTCATGATAATGAGTGCAAATGTAACAAGGGATATCATTACCCTCTGGTGGCCATCTACAAAAGATAGAACACTCATCAGGATAAGCTATTTCCTTATTGCCCTATTTCTCTTTCTGCCATTTTACTGGACATGGAAGAGACCTCCTGAACTTCTATCCATGTTTATGGGGCTTGCTGCCATGGGCCTGGGCGCCATATTCTTCTTTGTAACAGCCATGTCATTCTATTGGAAAAAGGCAACCAAATGGGGGGCTTTCTGGACCGTCCTCTACGGGACCATTGCAACCCTTGCAGGCGGATACTTTGTCTTTACAAAAAAGGTGATAGGTATGGCTACCATGGAGTTTATACTCTTAGGTGGCTGTCTGATTTTATTTTTTGGTGTAAGTCTCTTCACAAAACCACCATCAAATGAACTCATTAAAAAGCTCTTTGAGGAAAAGGATTGATATGCCTATAGAAGGAAAGAGGGGCAAAACCCCTTTTTCCTTGATGGGAAGGTTTAAAAATATTAAGTATGGTCTTATCATAAAAAGCCATAATAGTTAAAGAAGATCTAAATAAACTAAGTAAACAAAGATGCTTTATAGTATATGATGTTACGGAAGGAAGTTATAAAAGGCTGGACAGACCCCTAATCTCTTAAACAAATCTCAATCAAAGCGCCATCATTACTTATTTTTATAACAAAAAAACCATAGAAACTACAGATTTAATGATTATCATTCCCGCAGACAGTCCATGTTATAAAATTATTAAAGACCTCTGAACCAGATTTACATAATCTAAGGATTTTAATCTCAAGACATAATTTACCATGTGACCCCTTGTTTTATGAGCCTTGAATTCCTCTCTATGGATAATCAGCTAAAAAAATATGCCAAGGAAGATATTAGATATTCAAACATCCAAGCAATATTAAGAACTATTTAATGTTTGAAGCCATTAACAACAGGTGTTTTTTCCTTCTCCAGAAGATGAACAACAGCAGTTAGGTTCGTTTCCTGTAAGTGCCCCTTTAATAACAGCATAGGCGCAACCAACACCAGCATTTACTGAAATTGCTGAAAACGGACAGTTCTTTTCACATGCACCACATTCCATGCACGCATCCCTATCAACTAACATCGCCTTTTTCCCATTCATCTGAAAAACACCCCTCGGACACACTGTAACGCACATACCGCATCCCATACACCTTTTTTCATCAAACTGAAGGGTTACAACATTTTTAAGGTAATAGTTTTTCATATCTACTCCTTGTCAAAATTTCAAAAAATGACCTGTAATCCCAACGACCATACCTGTTAATGCCGAAGTTATCATAAGTGGCACGGCAATCTTCATCTCTTTTTTTACGCCAGAAAGGGATGTATATGTGGAGGCACCGGTGAAATTAAAGGCAAGAAAGGAAGATAATGCAGGTAAAAAAAGTATAACGGCAAGGGTAACGCTTAATTTTTCCATATCAAAAATACCCTGTTTATATATAACAAAAATAGCCCATAACAGGCCCATAACCCAGCCTTTAAAAGAGAATGCCTTGCCTGGTATCCATGGCAAAAGGGCAGGTGTAATAACACTGCCTGTTGTAACCGCACCGATAAACGGATATATGTATGAGAACCTAAACTTTATAACGTCACCCAGATGTAGGATCAGCATTATAATGATAAATATTAATATGTATTTTATCGACTGAACGAGTTCCATAGGTATCAAGACAACCCTATCTAAAAAGTCAAAATTCACTGTACGCATATCTTCAGTTGCCTTCATCCCATTATCAAGAAATCTTTTTATATCCTCTGCCTTTACAGGCCCATATATTACCTTAAAACCTGTTTTCACAAAAACTTCATGGGCAGAAACTCCAGGTGCACTGAGTTGAGGTAGAATAAGCAATCTATGAGAAACGATTTTTTTTATACCTGTCAATTCTATGCGTCTAATCAATTCATCAGTTCCAAATGTCCCCTTTCCTGCAGCACACCAGACATTTATTCCATCTGTATCAAGGACCATAATCCATCCATTAAGACCTGACAGAGACTTCCTTAATCTATCAAAACTCATTTTATAATTTGCCGTTACATATATCAAAGAATTCTCGTTCGGTCTGCCTACAGCATATAAGCCTGGCCTTACCCTATAATTAAACCTCCCTATCCCCCATCTTACCTTCCATGATCCAATTTTGTCTTCAAAATGAATCTCTGTATCCACAACGGGTACCTTGCCAGATGGGGTTTCTAAAAAGTCAATTATAAAATCTTGATAATAGTTAAATATTTCTTCTTTTTCATCTTTTACTGGTGTATCCTCCTTATAAGGGGTATAAAGAGGGAAAGTCACAAACTGCCCCTCCCCCATGGAATATTTATCTTTTGTGCTTTCTTGTTTGTCTCCAGAACAACATGTATTATAATTTTCACCAGACATTTTTACTAACCCTCTATTTTATCTTCATCCATTTCAATTATACCATCTTTTGAGCTTTTATCATATTCTAAGCTTTTTATTTGATACCTCCAAAATCCCCGTCACTGTAATTTTACATCAAATTTTATGAATCTGCGGGAATTTCAGCCCGTGTGTCTTTTACCATCCTGTCTATTACAAAGAGAAGTTGGCCTTCCTGAACAAGCTCATTGAGTTTTACACATATTTCAACAATCTGACCATCAAAAGGTGCGGCCACGACATTTTCCATCTTCATGGCCTCGACATTTGCTATCTCTTCACCTTTATGGACAATATCACCTACATGCAATACACCTCGCTCAGGATTACCTATGCGCCATACAGTGCCGTTTACAGGAGAAGCAATATCGTTTGGCCCTTTTGCCATCCTCTTTTCTACCTTTTTTGCCTTTTGTGTATAGACCTCATAGACTTTTGTCTTGTTATTAACAAGGACAACTACATGGATAACACCATCATTTTCTGCGCCTATGGACACAAGCTCAATACAGTATGGTTTTCCCCAGAGCTCGAATTCCACCTTATCCCCTGGTTTTTTAAGACCTTTCCTCCACACATTTGTGGGCAGCACAAGGGGGGCTTCTCCGAATTTATCTCTCCACTCGATAAATTCTATTGTATCCTTTGGATGCATGAGGTACAGAACGAATTCTTCATCTGTGGGGTTCCTACCTATAGCATCCTTAAGATTCCATCTCAAACGCTCAAGGTCTTCATTTTTTGAATTTTCATCTGGTGATTCCTCTTTTCTTGATTTTATTTTTTCTTCCCACTCACTACCAAATGTACTCATATAAACCCAGTCCGCTGGCCATCCATCTGGAAGTTTACCGTATTGACCCATTATCAGATTTTTAAAATCTTCGGGTGCATTTTTAAAAAGCCCTAAGAGTTCTAATTGTTCCTCCTTGTCCATTGCATTGAAATCCTGACCTTTCTCATAGATAAATTTTTCAAGAAGTCTTATCAAATTCTTTATCCCTGCACTACCCTGTTCTTTTGCATATCTGTTCACAATGCCACTGCATGTAACCCATGTAATCTGTGAACCAGGGGTCACATCAAAATAGTGGACAATCTTGTTATAGAGGGACATAACCTTTAGGATAGCCGGCATAAGCTCAAGAAAATTTCCTTTGCTTGCCTGTTCAAATGAGCTGGGGAATGCCCCACCTGGCATCCTGTGATAGGTAACGGTATGGTCAAAACCTCTGAAAGGTGATTCTGCCCAATCATAACTATTTATCCATTCCCTTACCTTAAGGACAGCCTCTTCTGCAAGGGGTCTATTTAAATGTACTTCAATACCTGCCTCTCTGAAATATGCTTCAACGGCAAGTATAGGTGGTTGTCCGTAAAATCTCACAAGGGAATCTTCTTCCACATCAAATATCTTTGCACCTGCCATTGCTGCAGATAGATATGCAGGCAAAGCAAGACCGTCTGTCATATGACGGTGATACTGTATAATAAGGTCAGGGTATCTCTGTTTTATAGCATCAATGAGTCTACCTATCCTCTTTGTTGTACCTACACCTGCCATATCTTTTATGGCAAGGATGATATCCTTTGGGCTACCGCATAATGATATGATTTCATCCACTACCTTGAGATAATAATTATCTGTTGCCCAGTCTGCATCTGTAAAAGAGATGGTGGGTTCAAAGATCTTTCCTTTACCCATAACTATTTCTGCAACAGTTCTCATATTTCTTATGTCATTTAAGAATGAAAAACATCTCCATACATCTATATCCACACGGGAAATGGCATATTCCACTATATTTTTTGGATAGGGTCTATAACCCCAAAGATTTGTTTCCCTTACCAAGGTCTGTAACAGCACATTAGGCATATTTGCCCTTAAAAGCCTTATCTCTTCAAAGGGATCTTCTTTTCTGTTCATTATGCCTACATGCCAACGAGCACCTCCATGACACTCTGCACTGAATAGCCCCATCTCATTATAAAGGGGCGCCAGGGTCAAAAGGTCGTGGATACGCAACCTGTTTTTATAATCAGATTGACCTGCATCACGCATGGCCGTTGAAGTAAAAAACACCTCTTTTGAATCTCTTATCTTTTTTAAGATCTCTTTTGAATCCATTTCTGGAGTTACAAAAACAAATTCTTTATTTTCCATAATTTCACCTCATATCCATGATGGTGGTCCAAGGGCAGATACCTCTGCCACATAATGAGCTATTTTTAATACCTCATCCTCGCTATTTCTATCACGAAATGTTGCCACAAGTTCATCCATATGGGTTTCAATAAAATGTGTGGAAAATTCACCTGCTTTAAATGCAGGGTGTCTGATTATGGCTAAAAGAAGCGGGGCAAGGGTCTGTACACCTTCTACCCTTAAGTTTCTTCCCAGGGCTCGGTCCATAACCCTGATGGCATCATCCCTATCCACACCTGCAGTAATGACAAGCATAATCAAAGAATCATAATAAGGTGGCACATCAGCACCTTCGTAAACACCAGAGGCGATTCTCACGCCGGGCCCCTGCGGGACAAGAAGCCTTGTTATCCTTCCAAAGGAAGGGCTGAAATTTCTTGGGTTTTCAGCATTTAACCTAACTTCCAGGGCCCATCTGTTGGGCCTGACATCTGATTGTTTAATATGCAAGTTTTTTCCCATGGCAATATCAATCATTATACCCACAATATCAAGACCTGTTATTAATTCCGTGATACCATGTTCTACCTGCAAGCGCGTGTTTACTTCAAGAAAATAGAACTTCCTGTTCGGTGGATCCAATATAAACTCCACAGTCCCTGCAGAGACATATTTAACTTCTCTCATAAGACGAACAGCAGCAAAACATATCTCCTGACGCAGATCATCATCAATGGAAGGAGAAGGTGCTTCCTCTATAATCTTCTGATGTCTTCTCTGAAGTGTACATTCCCTTTCATAGAGATGCACGACATTTCCAGCTTCATCGGCAACGACCTGAACCTCAATGTGTCTACCATGGGATATATATTTTTCGGCCATAATCCTTTTATCACCGAAGGATTTTACAGCCTCTGATTGGGTCTGATTGAAGGCATTTATAAGCTCAGCCTCTGAATCAACCCTGAACATTCCTTTTCCACCGCCACCGGCCACAGCCTTTAAAATTATGGGATAGGATATATTTTCTTTCTTCATCCAGTTTTTTATATCCTCTATACTTTCAACAGGAGAAATCCCTGGAATAACGGGCACACTTGCCCTCTGGGCCATCTTTTTTGCCTCAATCTTATCACCAAGCAATTTTATTGCGCTCGGTGGTGGTCCAATCCATATAAAGCCGTTATCAATTACTGCTTGGGCAAAATCAGGATTTTCTGAAAGAAATCCCCACCCCGGATGTATGGCATCCACCTTGCTCTTTTTGGCAGCATCTATGATCCTCTCCATATTGAGATATGATTTTGCAGGCGGTGCATCGCCTATATGAACTGCTGTATCCGCCATATAAACATGGTGTGCTAATCTATCAGGGGTACTGTAAACAGCAGTTGTTGCTATTTTTCTATCCCTGCAAGTATGCATAATCCTTACTGCAGGTACGCCTCTATTTGCCACAAGAACCTTCTTGATCGTTCTTTCCATTATCACCTCTCATCTAAAATTTTTAATTTAATGAACAAATTTAATAAAAATATAATAAAAAGGGGGTTTTATTTTAGAGACACTTTCGCTTTCGAAAATCTTTATAGAACGGTAGCAGAAAAAATGATATGAAGTTGTTAAGTATTTTATTTTGAACACATAACATAAACTTAATATATATATTTTCCATTAAAAAATCAATTTAAATTAATGTAAAACTTCAATGGGCACGAATTTTGTGCCCTGTATGGCAGGATAGATGCCAGCTGCAATGCCCACCATAATGCTTATAAAAATAGACAGAAAAATATTCCAAACATGAAGGAAAAACGGGAAGTCACCTATATAATCAACTATAACTGTGATGATACAGCCAACTAAAATCCCTGTGACCCCGCCAATCAATGCAACAATTACTGCTTCTGTAAGAAACTGAAAAATTATATCCTTTTTTTTAGAACCCACAACCCTTCTGATACCTATCTCCATTTTTCTTTCTGCAACAGACAAAAGCATGATGGCAAAAATCCCCAATCCGCCTATTAAAAATGACACAATAGATGCAATTATGGTAAGGATTGAGACAAGTCTTATACCCTCTTCTCTTGTTCTTAATATATCATCGAGGGTAAATATAGAAAAATCATCCTTCTGGTTTTCTTTAAGCCCATGAAGTTTTCGTAAAAGGGCCCTTAATCTCTGTTTCATTTCATTAAGATTCACACCATCTTCTGTCTGTAGATATGCGCCTTTTATGTAATCAACATTACTGTATCTTCTCATAAATGTGTCGAGGGGAATATAAACCTGTAGATCCTGATCCTGGCCTGTAAAATCTACACCTTTTTCCTCTATAACCCCTATTATTTCAGTGGGTACCCTGTATATTAAAAGATATTTGCCAAGGGGATCCTCTGATTTAAAAAGATTATCATAGACTTTAAAACCCACCACAGCCTTTTTTTCTTTGTTTTCATTATCCCTATCCGTATAGGGTCTGCCGAGAATAAGATTGATATTTCTCACATCAAATATATTTGCCGAAGCACCCATAATACTCACCTTAAGGGTATTTTCTCCATATTTTGCAGGGTAAGTTGTGTCATAGAAAGGTACAACTTCTTTAATATCGGAAAGTCTTTCCTTGATAATCTTTACATCATCGAGTTTTAAAGTCTTTGATTCGGCAAATTGCCTTGCACCTCTACCTGTTACAAAAACAAGGCCAGCCCTCAATATGATGAGATTTTTCCCAAATCTACTTATTTCGTTGTCTATTTTTAATTTCATACCGCTGCTAATGTTGCCGAATGCCACAAGACTCATGACGGCAAATAGAATCCCGAGAAGTGAAAGTATCATTCTTGCTTTATGTATAATAAGATTCTGCAGGGCAATCTTTAAATAAAAATTTAATGAATAAATCATCCCCTTATGGCCTCTATGGGTTCGATCTTGCTTGCCTTAAGGGCGGGTTTAAACCCTGATATGGTTCCTGTGAGACAACTGAAAAGCAAAGCAAACACCACGACCTTAAAAGAAAATTTCATCGGGATATCAAAGAGTTTTTCAAAAACACCCTGGAGTAAAAGGCTCAGTATAATCCCAATAATACCGCCAAGAAAGGTAATAAACACAGATTCAAAAAGAAAGGATAAAAGTATACCCCTTCTTGATGCACCGTATGCCCTTCTGATGCCAATATCTTTTTTTCTTTCCTGGATGGTAAGATAAAATAGATTTGCAAGGACAAATCCACTCACAACAAGGGCAACGATTGACGCTGTTCCTAAAAAGAGAAACAATGAGCCTGATATAACACTCATAAATTGTAAAATATCCCTTGAACTCCTTATGGTAAAATCATCTTGCTCACCTATTATTCCATGATTTTTTCTCAATACTGCCTTTATGTCCTCAATGGTTGCATCCACATCCCTTGATGTTTTAACCCTTATTGCACCTAAATATCTCTTTTCATTTGAAAGCTTGGAGACTACTGTTGAAAGGGGCATGATTACCCTATCATCTATATTTGGACCTCCAGCTGCACCGCCTTTCTCTTCAAGGACCCCTATTACCTTTGTAGGAAGTTTTCCTATCTGGATGGTCTTACCTATAGCATCTTCACCTTTAAATAATTCGTCATAAACTTTAAATCCTATCACACATACAGACTCTAAGTTTTCCAGATCTTCTTTTTTAAAAACTGTTCCTAAGTATAGTTTCCAACTGTATGAACTAAAATAGTTCTCTGTTGCACCAATTACATTTGTCTGCCATTTTCTGTCTCTGTATCTTAGTGTTAGCCCCCTAACAGGAAAGGTTTTAGTAATATCGTAAATACCGTTTATCTTTTCTATGGATTCTGCATCTATATGTGTCAAAGTTATAACCCTTTCTCTGGCCATCCTCTGCCTTTCACTTCCGCTGAATATCATGATTGAATCAGGCCCCAATGCCTCAAATATCTCATAGGCCTTTTTGTTCGCACCATCAATTGTGGTTATAATAACACATATGGAAAGGATACCGAGGGCAACCCCCGATAATGAAAATACAACCCTCCCTTTATAATAGTAGAGGATCTTTAATATCTCCTCTAAAAATTCCTTAAACTGTAGTATCTTCAGATATAATGCCATCTTCAATCCTGATAAGCCTTTTTCCGAACTGGGCAAGTTTTGGGTCATGGGTTACCACTATTATTGTCTTGCCTTCATTGTTGAGCATCCTGAATAATTCCATAATTTCATTTCCAGTTTTTGAATCAAGGGCTCCTGTGGGTTCATCGGCAAGAATCAAATCAGGATCATTGATTAAGGCGCGGGCTATGGCCACCCTCTGTTGTTCCCCCCCTGAAAGTTGAGATGGCTTGTTGTGAATCCTATCTGATAGTCCGAATCTTGCAAGGAGTTGTTTTGCCTTTTCTCTGGGATGTTTTATGTTCTTTTTGGAATAGACTATAGGAATAAGCACATTCTCAATGGCATTCAAATATGGCAGTAAGAAAAACTGCTGAAAAACAAAACCTATATGCTCATTTCTTAAAACTGCAAGGGTTTCATCGTCAAGACCATCAACATTTCTATCCATAAAAAAATATTCTCCTTCTGTCTGTTTGTCAAGTAGCCCTATAATGTTCATGAGGGTAGTCTTGCCTGAGCCAGAAACACCCATGAGAATCACAAGTTCACCTGATTGTATGGTTAAATCTATACCTTTGAGAATGGGAAGTTCCCTTTCGCCGATGAAATAGCTTTTTTTGATACCTTTTAGGGTTATCACTTTTTTGGACCTGGTTGGCTTTTCTTAACAACAGGTATGGCTATTTTATCACCTTCTTTAACCCCTGAAATGATCTCCGTAAACTTATCATCCCTTATCCCTGTTTCTACATCCATGCGGATGGTCTTATCGGCTGTTTTTATATAAACCACATTTTTCCCTTCTTCAAATCGCACAGCATTATTGGGAACAACAATGATATCACTTTTTTTCTCAATGATGATCTTTACATGGGTTGTCATCTCTGGTTTTAGAAATTCAGTATCCTTTGGGTCAATTTTTACAATGGCAAGATAATACACAATATTGTCTTTTATTTCTGGCTGGGGGTATATCATGGATATGGTTCCTTTAAAAATCTTTTTCTTATAAGCATCAACCCAGTATTCTACCATCATGCCCTTTTTTACCCTGCCTATATCCGTTTCATCCACATATATCCACATTTCAAGTTTTGTAGGGTCTATTATGGTAATAAGGTTCACTGCAGAAAGACCTGCTACCACAGTTTCGCCCTCCTGTGTGGTAACCTGAGAGACATATCCTGATATAGGCGAATAGATCTTATGGTAGCTTAATGATACTTCAAGGCTTTTTAATTTCTCTGTTACCTCTTTTATCTTTGCCCTGGTCGCTTCTAATTGTGCCTTGGCCACATCCATTTCCCTTTTTGCCTTTTCCACATTGTCTTTAGTAGTGAATTCTTTCTCAAATAGCATGATTTCTCTTTCAAAATTCTGTTTGTAGTATCCATACAATGCCTCTTTTGCCTCAAGATCCTTTTTTTGCTCTTCTAATTGAGCCTCAAGACTTCTTTTTTCAGCCTGTTTTTCTCTATCATCAATTTCTGCAATGAGTGCGCCTTTTTTAACAAAATCTCCTACCTGATAGTTAAGACGGGTAATTACCCCTGTTGCCCTTGTCCCCACCTTTACAATGGCACCTACCTGAGATTTTATAATGCCAGTTTGCTCGCTTGAATGGACCACTTCACCTTTTTTTGCAATGTAAATCTCCTCGTTTTTGTCTTTTGTTTTTACCTTTTTTACTGCTAAAATAGAAAAAATAATGGCAAAAATGGCGATAACGGCCACAGAAAAAACAATCAGTTTCTTTTTCTTTTCCATGTTAATATCCTGATATATAAGCAACCTTTTCAAGGTATGCCATGGCATTATTTAATTGGTAAAGGGAAGTCACAAGATTTTCTTTTGCCTTTGCAAGGTCTTTTTCTGACTGAAGAAGTGTTAGTATATCACCTTTGCCTACCTTATACTCACCGTATGCTTGTTCAAAATTTGTTTCTGCCTCTTTTAAGAGTTCAGTATATAATTTCGTATTTTCAAGATTTTTTTCAAAATCCTTGTATGCCTTTGCTATTTCGAGCTTTACAGTTCTTTTTATCTCTTCGAGTTTAAATTTTGCTGCATTCAAATCACTTGCAGCTGCCTTTAAATTGTAGTGTCTACCCACTCCATCGAAAATGGGATATGTAAGGATTATGCCAAATGTATCCTGTCTGTTATTTGGCGTAAATGATTTATCAAGTCTTGACTGTTGGAGTTCTACATCAATTTTTGGATACCATTCACTCTTCTTTTCATTATAGACCATCTGGAGTCTTTCGATTTCTTTTAATTGATAATTTATATCAGGTCTTTCCTTTAATGCCCTGTCTGTAAGGATGTCAAGATTTTCTTTTACAGTAGGAACATATAGATTACCTTCTACCTCAAAAATTTCTTCAGGTTTTAAAAGAAGAAGTGAACTTAGATCTTCTAATGCCTTTTCAAACTCTTTTTCACTTTCGAAAAGTTCTATACGGGATGATGTAAGTCTTACCTCTGCCTGTAAAACATCGCTCTTTTTTGCAACACCCACATCATATTTTGCCTTTGTTAAGTCAAGTATCTTTTTGCTTGTTTCATAAGCCTCCCTTTTTTTCTCCACAATCATTTTTTTACCAAGAGCTGTGAAAAATGCTGTCTTTATATTATAGATAATGTCAGTCTTAACAGATTCCATTTTCTCTTTTTCCCTTTCAACTGCTGACATAGCACCCTTTCTTCTCGCATACCGTGAACCACCATCAAAAATCCTCAAAGATAATGTACCTGTTGCACTATACACATCGTTATCTACACCTGTAACCTTTGTTTGAGAAGAGCCTCCGTATAGATATTTTGTATATCCACTTTGAATATTTGCTTTTGGTAAATAAGGGTCGATTGTAGAGTTATATTGATATTCTGAACTTTTTACATTTTCTTTCTGCTGTTTCAAGGAATATGAAACTTCAATGCCTCTCTTTATTGCCTCATAGAGGGTAATGGAAAATGCATTACTAAAAATAAAAAAAAGATAAAATATGAAAAAATAGACTGCTTTTTTCATTGTAATTAAAAATGCCGAGGATCGGAATCGAACCAATGACACGCGGATTTTCAGTCCGCTGCTCTACCGACTGAGCTACCTCGGCATCTGTTAATTTAAAACATAACTTATTATTTTATGTCAAGCATTATGTAGTCTGATGGTGTACTTTTCAATAAAATGATGGGGGCAGTACGAAAGTTTTGCCTCTCTTAACCCGGGTAAACCGAGGTCCTGTTCCCTGTTAACAAAACAAACATCCTTTAAACTTATTTCGCAAAATTTCTGGTTAATAAAGGTGTAGAGACCTGGAATTTCAGGATCTGCCTTTTCAATATGGATTACAGCAGTTTGCTCATTTAACATTTCCCCTGCTGTAAAAGCAGCTACCTTATCGTCAATCACCAAAACTCCACCTATTAATTCAAGTTTTTGAAAATTATTCAGCGCCTCCCTGACAGCATCCCATTCATCCATCAGATTCATATCTTCTTTGCATCTCTTTTGTTGACACCATTTTTCCTGAATTTTAAATGAGTCTTCTATATGGTTTGAATTTAATTTTTCATATGTAACATTATAAACTTTTGTTAACTTATTGATATGATTCCTTTTTGAACGATATCTATTTCCTTTAAGGCGTACAAGGTCATCTCGCACATAAACATAATCATAATGTTCTCTATTAGGTTCTATGGAAATATTTTTAATGCCTGAGAATTCTTCTACAATTTTTCTTTCGCATCTCTGGATTGTAGGCTCAGAAACTTTTTTTTCTTCCTTTAGCCATTCAAATAACATCAATATGGCCTCTTTTCTTGATGGAGGGCCAATCGGCTGGAATGCATGCCATGAACTATTATCTTTATTCGTTATAATTAAAAGCCAGTCTTTATAAATTGTCCATTTAAATCTGTAGTGTTTTCGCCATATAAAAAGATTTGTGAATGTATATTCTGAAGCTTCAGGTTGAAATTCTGAAAAAAATAAATTGAATATTTCCCTATCTTCAATTTCAACATCCTTGAAATAAGGAAAAATATTTTTTTTCATAAATAATGTAATTTTTATATCATAGTTTATTTTTGGTTTGTATTTTAAAAAAAATTTTTTTTATTTAATTCTATGGTTACATTTCCGAAAATAATATTAGAAAAAAAATTTATCAATCCCTTGACAAAAAAAATAAAATGAGTATACTTAATACTGCTTTTGGTTAAGATTTGGTTAACATGGTTCTTTGAAAATAAAATAGCAGGTCCACGTTCAATATCTGAGACAAAGGTGTTATTTGAGAGTTTGATCCTGGCTCAGAACGAACGCTGGCGGCGTGCCTAACACATGCAAGTCGAGCGCGAAAGTCCCTTCGGGGGCGAGTAGAGCGGCGGA
>JAOAFK010000093.1 GCA_026416315.1 Syntrophorhabdaceae bacterium
CTTCTAAGCGGCTTTGGTCAATCCCGCTCCCGTGGATATGGAAGGGGTAGAATAAAGATTAACTGGGAAGATATAGAGGAGTTTTCTTTTACCACGACCCCCACAGAAGATATTCCATCAGCCCTATCCTATATCCTTACAAATCTCATTAATTTCAGAAATAAACCTGTTAATCCAGGGAGCACACAGTTTTTACCCTCAAACAGGTTCATAAAAGGTGAGCAGATAAGGGCATGGTTTTCAAAGACCTATTTTCAACTATTCGGGATATGGCCTAATATAGATGAGATAGAACTCATCCATTTTCCAGACCTTTACCCTGCATTAAATAAAAACGGAACAATAATGCCAGGCCATCCCCCTGCTATGACAACCCTGAAAAACGAAGATGGAAAGGTCCTTGATACCTTAAACAAACAATTATCATGGGAAGAAAAAGATTTAGAGGATAGGGAAAATTTTTTTAAAACAAAGACAAAACCCCTCACAGATGATTATTTTGTAACATCAAGTGGAGACATAGAGGCCTTTCAGGTAGATACAGAAAGAAGGATTAGAAACCAGATAAGCTCAAATTTTTCAACCAGCGAAGAACAAGGGCTCTTTGTCCAAGAATTTGTAAAAAAAGGCACTTACTTTAGCGGTGTAATAAAAATAGATAAAAAAACAGGTTATGAGGATTTTCTCCAGAGGACACTTTACATCCTGAAGAATATAAAACCCATAATAAACACCGGTTTATTCCATGTGGAATGCGCAATCGCTGCAATTAACAATCAAGATACACCAAGTCCCTGGCTTGTATGTTCTCCTGTTCCATTCAACCCAGGGATAATCAATATAAAAAACTGCTTATACGAAAAAGAAAAAGAGAGAATAGTCCTTAAAAATGCAAATATAATAAAACTTGACACCATAAACTCATACAATATGACCCTCAAAAGACCAAAAAGACCTAAAATTACTATTAAACCAGGGTCAGTACTTTTCGATGATGCCTCTGTATTAGAAAAGCATGGCCTTTTATCATGGATAGGATTTGGAAAAGATATAAAGTTAAGAAAACAAGAAGAACCTGTTCTTGAACAAGAAGATAAAGGTCAGAAAAAAATGGAATTCCAGCTTAAAAAGGAGATATTAGATGAGCTTAAAGACATGACACCATCACAGGCAGGGTTCTTGAAAGAGTTTTTAAATAGGCATAGAAAGATAACTGATATAAAAAGGCTTGCAAATGAAAGAATGAAAAAATATGAAGAAAAAGGAAAAACAGGTCTTGTTGAATTATACAGCACAATCGTTCAATACTGTGAAAAGGATAAATCAGGCAATACATTGAGGGCATATATAGACTTTCTCCTTGACGAGATATTCACCCATCAACGCAAGAAAATTGTCCCTGAAAAGGAGATGACAGATAATGGCTGATATAATACAATCCAAAAAGGTCATAAAAGGCTCGGCTAAACTCTATCTCAAAACGCCCCTTTTACTCAAGTCTGGCTACGGTGATATATTTTCTGATTCGACCATTGAAAAGACCTTCGATGGCGAAAACATCCATATAAACGGATATGTATGGTCAAGCTTCATGCGTAGGTGCATAGGAAGGTTAAAAAATGGCTCAACTATTGTTGAGAAGATAGGTAAATATAAAAAAGACAAAGAAGATAATACATCACTTTTAGGTGTTTCACCTCTATGGTGCGAACCTGCCTTCGTCCCTGTAGAAGCACTTTACATAAGACCAGGTAATGCCATAGATAGAAAATACGGTGCCGTAAAGGAAGGTGCATTATTTAACGATGAGATAGCCCCTCAAGGACTCAAGCTAAATCTCAATTTCAACTATTTTTTAACCGATGAAAACGAAGATGAATTAAAAAAATTACTTATAGATGCCCTATGGGTTCTCAATTCAGGCATAGAAAACATAGGCGGTGGCTGGTCCTATGGTTTAGGAAGGCTCGGCTTGAAAGAGGCATGTATAAAAATTTTAGACCTCTCATATGAGCAAGACAGAATAGCCTTATGGCGTTTTGATGATGAAGCCCTAAAAGAT
>JAOAFK010000097.1 GCA_026416315.1 Syntrophorhabdaceae bacterium
ATCTTTTAGGGCTTCATCATCAAAACGCCATAAGGCTATTCTGTCTTGCTCATATGAGAGGTCTAAAATTTTTATACATGCCTCTTTCAAGCCGAGCCTTCCTAAACCATAGGACCAGCCACCGCCTATGTTTTCTATGCCAGAATTGAGAACCCATAGGGCATCTATTAGTAATTTTTTTATTTCATCTTCGTTTTCATCGGTTAAAAAATAGTTGAAATTGAGATTTAGCTTGAGTCCTTGTGGTGCTATCTCATCGTTAAATAATGCACCTTCCTTTACGGCACCGTATTTTCTATCTATGGCATTACCTGGTCTTATATACAGGCCATTGACGGGAATGAAAGAAGTCTCACACCAAAGGGATGACACACCAATAGGTGTTTTTTCGTCATTATTTTCTTTATATTTACCTATTTTTTCAGCAATAGCTGAGCCATTTTTTAACCTGCCTATGCACCTACGCATGAGGCTTGACCATACATATCCGTTTATGTGGATGTTTTCGCCATCGAAGGTCTTTTCAATGGTAGAATCAGAAAATATATCGCTGTAACCAGATTTGAGTAAAAGGGGCGTTTTGAAATAGAGTTTAGCCGAGCCTTTTATAACCTTTTTGGATTGTATTATATCAGCCATTATTTGTCATCTCCTTTTCAGGGACAATTTTCTTGCGTTGATGGGTGAATATCTCATCAAGGAGAAAGTCTATATATGCCCTCAATGTATTGCCTGACTTATCCTTTTCACAGTATTGAACGATTGTGTTGTATAATTCAACAAGACCTGTCTTACTTTTTTTTCATATTTCTCCATTCTTTCTTTTGCAAGCCTATTTATATCGCCTATCTTTCTATGCCTATTTAAAAATTCTTTTAAGAACCCTGCCTGTGATGGTGTCATGTCTTTTAGCTCTTCAAGGATATCCTTTGAGAGTTCAAATCTTTGTCTTTCAATAGGTTTTACCCTGTAGCGCTCTAATGTCTTTTCTTTTTCATATAAAAGATTTTGTCCGAATCCCATCCATGATTTAAGGGCATCTTTCTCAAAAACACTGTATGTATTGAATAGAATTGAACCAGGTTTTATAGTGATATTAGGTCTTCTTGGCCTTTTTAATGTCGTGTTATATGCCTTTTCTGTTTTTATGGTAATTATGTTCGCATCTTTGAGGACAATTCTTTCACCCTGTTTTTCATAAGGACATCTTTTAAGATTTAAAAATTCAGGTGAGAAAGGGATTGACTTGTAAACAAGCCAGGGGCCTATTCTTTGTTCTGTGGTATCTATATTATCTTTCCATTCCACATGGAATAGTGCTCCGTTTATTATGGGCTTGATATTTTTTAAAATATATAGAGCCCTTTTCAAAAAATCATTAAATTTTTCATATGGGTTTATCTTTATAGTCCCGCTAAAACATGTGCCTCTTTTTATAAATTCTTGGACAAAAAGCCCTCTCTCTTTTCCTGTGGCAAAATTACCTTCTACCTGGTTTCTTATCCTTCTTTCTGTATCTATTTTAAATGCCTTGAGGGGTTTAATGGATGTTACAAAAAAGTCCTGAGATAGTGTTTTTGTCTTTGTTTTGAAGAAGTTTTCCCGATCCTCCACATCCTTTTCTTCATAGGTGAGGTCTAAATTTAAGGTATCTTGGACAATGTCTTCTTCGTTTTTCAGAGTTGTCATAGCAGGGGGATAACAAATTACGGTATCACCATTTTCTTTTATTGATGGGTATAGGTAAGAAAATTTTAGTTGTTCTAATTCTTCAATGGTTGGCCATGTGCGGAATAGATCAAAATATGTTTTTGAAAACCAGGCCTTTAGCTGATGGTCTGTTATAATCCTTCTTGAAGGTAAAAACTGTGTGCTTCCAGGCTCAACGGGTTTATTTCTAAGATGCACAAGATTTGTAATGGTATAAGTAATGTTTGAAGGGATATATTCATCGCCTATTTCTTGAAATGTTAATACTTCAGGTTCATCCCAGTTTATGGTAATACTGCCCCTTCCATAACCACGAGATCGTGATTGACCAAAGCCACTTAGAAGCGATACAGCGGCATTTATGAGCTCTTTTGCATCGTTTAAGCCTTTTTCATCTTGAAAATAGCCAAGATATAAATCTGCATGTAAGGTTAAGCCTTCAAGATAGGCCATCTCCTGGAATACAAGCATATGCTCTTCCACTGTCCTTATTTTATCGTCTATGGCAATCCTCGGTTTTACCTCGAATCTTGAGAAACTCCATTTTTTCTTTGAATTCTCATCAAGGGTGAGGTCTGTTAAAAAAAGCCTTGATGGGATCTGCCTTGTCTTGCCTTTTGGGTTATCTCCAAAAATCTCTGTTATAAAGTCTTCTTTTTGTGAACCATTGATGTTTAAGAACCATTCTGCTGCCATTCTCAAATCACCATGGAGCTGCGTATCAGGATACACAGGATAACCGTCGGAATCCTTAAGATGGGGATAGAAACCAAATGGCCCTTTTTCACCACCAGATGTATACCAGTAACCATGGGCATTAGTAATAAGTTTTGCCCTTTGAAGATAAATTGTTCCTCTTGCATCCATTTTTTATCCCTCGAGTAAGGTTAGAAGTTCAAATAGTGTTACGAGTCTTTTTGTGTTTAATCTCCCATCATTGTCCCTTAAATTTTCATCCCTTAACAGTTTTGAAATGACACTGTCCTTTTTTCCTGCTTCGGGCATCCTGAAAAGCCATTTTTCGAGCATATCTGCATTGTTATTGAACTCTATAATCTTTTCCACAATCTGATGCAGGTGTGACCCTGATATGTTTTTATATTTACTGCAGAGGTTCAGGAAATCATTAAAGGAAAGATAACCATTGAATGGCTCTTCAATGAGTAGGGGCCTTTCTGCCTTGAGTATTTTTTCTGATTGAGATTCTTCATCTGCAGCCAGGATACGCCAGTTCACACTGTTTCCAGTTCTATCTGTTTTTTTCTTTGCTTCACCCATTAGCTCCTCAGCTATGGCATGGATTCTTGCGAAGGGGGTGTGGATAGGTGTAACGACAAAAGAGCCTCCAAAAGATATTCTTTTTATACCTTTTTCCATAAGTTTTTTATCCTGGCCAGTCTCTTTAATTTTTCTCTCAAGCCATTCTTTTGTAAGGGCAATGTTATATTTGCCAGCTTCTTTTAACTTTTCATTCATTGTATTTGAAAGGGTCTCTACAAAGGAAAGGATGTATTTATCTGGCATGACAATACAGAGATCATCTCCTCCTGCAACAATGAGTCTGAAAGGTATGTAGGTGTTCTTGTTTTTATCCTTTTCAATCCATTCTGATTCAGGAAAAACACGGATGAGAGCCGAAGATATGGCATCTATAAAGAGTTCTTTGAGGCTATTTAAGGTATTGAGAATCATTTCTTCATCTTGCATAAGCCACAGGGGTAACATATCACCCATATTGTTTATATCTGATATCCATACAGCTATGCGTTTACCTTTCTCTTCGCTTCCGTTATTATGGGAGAAAAGGTCTTCCATGTTCAGAGGGATTTCAGGCAGTCTTTTTGTGGATATCTGTTCCATATATCTTTTGTAAATTCTGTTTATGCCAGTGAGGGTTCCATCCCCTTTTCCTTTTAAGCCTGTAAGGTCTATTTTTGCCATCTGTCTTGCATTAAAGCAAATTCTGCATAAATGGGTATTATCAGCCCCATAAAGCCCTTTTTCAACTGGATATTCCTCACATTCTTCACATAACATAAGATTTGGATTGTATGTGATGCCATAACCTCTAAATACCCTTTTAATTTCGCTTAGTTCATTTGTAATGCCCGGGTATGTACTTCCGTTTAACTCTTTCTTCTCTCTGGCATCTTTAAAAGATTCAGCAGGCACAATAGAAGACACCTGATACTCAAGCATAGGAAGTGTAGTGGATATCAATTTTTCTATTTTTGACCTTACATTTTTTGCATGATCCATGTCATTAAAACGAACGGTGAATTTTCCTCCTGCTGCAAGTAAAATAAGCCCATCATTTTCCTCAGCAAGTTTCTTCATCTGAATCTCATTTAATTCAGAAAGGATATGGCTTATGCCAGAGATGGACCATAGTCTATCGTGGCGCAAAATAGCCTTCTGGATGCCAGCATATTGTAATGACAGATAATAAAACACTTAAAAAAAACCCCCCATTTTTCATTGGATTAATATGATGTTTTCATTTTTTACTATAGTGTATTTTTTTTTGTCAAGAAAAAGCAGGGCTAAAATAGCCCTGCTATCTGGTCAGCGAGCTTTGCCGTAATCTCCGTTATGGCTTCTTCGAGGTTGATGTTTGTGCGGGTTGCCTCAACTGTGAGTTTTGTCCTGTATGTCTGGAAATCACTCAAAACCTCCCTTTCGGTTGTTAAGGTTGTGGATGTTCCTTGAGATGCTTCAGTTTTTATTTTTCCTCTAACACCCCCAATAACACGTTCCTGTATCTGCAAGTCTACAGAACCAGAATAAGATTCTAACTTCACAAGAGCCCCTGTTACAGCCCCCACTACATTACCTACAATGGACCCTGCTGCAGCACCAAGCCATGAATCTCTTGATGAACCAGGGATGAGGGCTCCTGCCACACCGCCTATTGCCGCACCCACACGACCAGCCTCTTCACCCATAGAGGAAAGCTTGTTATATATGAGGGATGTAATATTCGCATGGATTATCCAATTTGCCTTAGTAGGGTTGTCAACAATAGTAAGGCCCTTCTTTATAAGCCTGTCTCTAAGAACAGTATCAAGAGGGATATTCTGGACATCAGAGGTGTTTGTGACCTTTGGGTAGACCGTACGTTCCATTGCAGCGAGATTTAAAAAAATAGGCTCTGATAAAGTGACTTTGGTCTTAAGGGATGCATGGTCCACCATCTTTGCAGTAGATGCACATCC
The DNA here is from genome assembly GCA_026416315.1 of Syntrophorhabdaceae bacterium. Taxonomy (GTDB): domain Bacteria; phylum Desulfobacterota; class Syntrophorhabdia; order Syntrophorhabdales; family Syntrophorhabdaceae; genus JAKORG01. The sequence continues at coordinate 4,926 of JAOAFK010000097.1, forward strand.
TGCAAATAAAAAGCCGACTATGATGTAAATAAATAAAGATTTAAAAAACCTCATATACACCTCCTGAAAAAGTTATATATGTGTTCATGTTCAACATTTGGTAACCCTTATCTTTCATCACAGATATATATAACTTTCAGGAAGAGAAAATTCTTTCAAAGAAAATGCGATTAATTTTTAAAATTTGGAATGTGAAAAAAGTCTATGAGATTAAAGAAGATTGAATTGCTTTAAAATTCTTGCCACATCAGTATCTGTTTTTGAGAGTTCTCTTAAGGCATATATAAGGTCTTTTAATCTACCCTCTTTTTCTATCTCTGAAATGGCTTCTTCTTTTGCCTTTTTGATAATTGTTCTTCTGTCCCAGAAGGCAAAACCGATAGTTACAGCTGTTAAGGCTGTAAATATACTACAGATAATCCATAAAAAGGTTGTTAATTGGTCAATTCTCTTGTCTATCTGTTCAAATCTCTTGTCTATCTGTTCAAATCTCTTGTCTATCTGTTCAAATCTCTTGTCTATTTCTTCCATTTTTATTTTAAGAGTCAGTAAAAGCTCCCTGTCTTTTTGTGTAAAACCATCGGCACAGAAAACATGAATTGGGAGGGAAAAAAGAAAAATTGTAATTATTACAATTAGTTTTCGTGGGAGAGACTTCATTTTAATTGATTATAAAATACTTATTTTATGTGCGTCAACTAAAATAAATTAACAGTATAAAGGTGGACTGAAGGCTGAAGGGAGATCTTTTAAACCTTAATATTTTCATTCTGTTCTTATCTTCCGAATTATAAGCTATTTTCAACATGATTTCGTTGCCCCTGGATATACCAGGGAAAAAAGTCGTAACCCTTCCGAATCGGAAGCCATTTTCGACAAAACAGGTATCTTTGCTGCCTTTAATGATATTATCAATTAAAAAAAAGATTTTGAAGGGAAATTTCACCCATTATTAAAATCCGAAGCCAATGTAAACACTTTTTACAGGCCTTACCCTGTCTTCCCAGGATTTAGCAAATCTCGGTTCTAATACCTGAATAGGTCTTGCGTTTAATCTCTTTGTTCTAAGGATGTCTATGAACACAGCATGCATCTGCGGTGTGCCTGAAGATATGGCAAGAAACACTTCTTTATCCTTTAACATCGCATCTACACTTTTAAGTATAGTGAGAATTGCCGTATATATGTCATCATAGTCTGTTGGGTCATGGATTTCTATAGTTTTTATATGGCATGTATCCTTACCTGAAATTTTTATTATCTCTTCTTTTGTTTTCTGTGCATTTTTTACTGTCTCTTCTGTTGCAAGAAGGAACACTTCGTCAGGAGATAATCTTCTATAAGCAGTAAGTACTGGCCCTTCTGAGAAAAGGGAAGTTTCTTCATCGTGGTATGAGCGGCCATAAGGGTCACGCATACCAACAGGGGAAATAAGAACCCTTGTCTTTTCCATCTTATCTGTTAATATGTCATAACCTGATAAAAATGTATCTCTTTCTATTTTTGCCTTTTGATTCATCCTCGATGTGAATGAAAGGATCTCTTCATTTTTAAATAAAAGATTGAACACCTCATGGAGCTCCCTTACACCAATTATCTCAATTTCGTAGGTTTGGCTTACATCATTTAAATTTTCTTCAGGGATAAACACCTTTTTTATCCCTTTCAGGTATGCGATTCTCATTTTTTCTTTTATGCCCTCTACCCTTTCAATCTCACCCCTTATGTTGAGAGTCCCTGTAAATGCCGCATCCTTTGGAATGGGCACTTCAAGAAGTGAAGACATAAAGGCGCATGCCATAGAAAGGCACAGGGATGAACCATCATAGATGTGGCCAATTTTCCCCACCTGAACCGTTATGCCATAATTATCCAATGTTCGGTATCCCTCTTTTTCCATACCGTATCTTTTTAATGCAAATCTTATTGCCTCGTAAACAACATAGACAGATAATGAAATTTCCTGACCCTGTTCATGGGCAATTACTTTATGTTCTCCCTTTCCATCGTTTACAGAAACTGCTGTAACAGGATGGATTACACCAAAAGATGCTCCGTTATATTCAACAAGAAATAGACAATTTGCTTTACCAGGTGGATACAGTCCCCTTTCAGAGAAGGCATGCTTTGAATGTAGCCTGCCCATTATATCCTTTTTGTTTCTGAAAATGCCTTCACTGCTTAATATTATGGATACCAACTCTTTTTTTTCACACTCTGTGAGCTCCATATCAAAAATGGTTTTTAATAAAGAATTGGCAAGTTTCTTTTTTGCTTCGTTAGGGATTTTTGCATGTATGATTTGTTCAAGAGATGATACGGGGTTTTTTAATTCAAGGGATTTGTTTATTGAAGAGAAAATATCAGAAAAGAAATCTTCCATTATCTATTTTTATTTAGTTCGGTCAAAATTAAAGCACACTTTTTACCATCTGATTTTTTCTTGAGGTCATAAATATTTCCCAATGATGCAACACCCTTTTTATTTACTTTTGCCCTTGCAATGGTTATATAGCCCTTTTTTGTTCTTACAGCAATTTCAACGGCAGTATCGGAAAGGTTATATATTTTTGAATCAAAGTATGCCTTCATATTGCCTTTTTTATCAACGATAAGGGCTGCCTCTATGCCCTTTTTTGAAAAGGTCTTTATATCGATTATATCACTTTCCAGCACCCTTTTTGTCTTTGCCTGAAGCACCGGTGTTGCGAGTATTTGGGGTTGCCCATAGCCTTTTATTTTCTCTGCAATATGAGAAATATATCCCAAAAATATACGCACCATGCCCTTCTGTTTTTTTTCAATAAATGCCGTGTATTCTTCAAAACAGGTATCGCAGTATTTTATGTGGGTATCCCAGAAGCGGGCATCTTCCTTTTTTAATCTGTCTTTATAAGCTTTATCAAAAAGTAGGCGTATTTTCTTGCATGATTCAAATTTTTTATGTTCTAAATGGGTTACATATAACATACATACATTACATGTTTTTAAGTGGAGGTCAATCTCTTGCCTTTTCGATGCAGGTAATATGCCATACACATAAAGCATGGCATCCTTTTTGTCTATGTGATCATTCATCAAAACCATCCTTACTTTATATAATCCCAGTTCTCAAGATACATGGTATCTATGCCCTTTTCGCTGAGGTGGATTCGTAAAGCGTTTTTGTTTCTGTGTATCCAGTTGTTTATGTTTGTTGTCTTTTCATTCATAATCTCTGCCACCTCTTCAATGGTATGACCGTAAAAATAATGGAGTATATGCACTTTTTTAATTTTTTCATCGCCAAATTCAAGAATAGCATGCACAATCTCTTTTTTTGCCAGTTCAAATTGAGGGTCTCTTGGGTTTTTATCCTCATTTTTATAAACAATATCACTGATTATATTTTCACCCAACTCGTGGGGGTCCGCATCAAAATCTTCAAGGCCTAATGAGGTGGCAAGGTCATCAATGAAAATAAACCTTTCATGGACCCTTTTATTTCTCTCCCGCCAGTGTTTAATCTCAAATTTTATAGTCTCGTTTATCCACTGTATAAAATTGGCCTCAATGTTTCCCATCCCCTTATCGGGTTCATATGCATCAATTTGTTCCATAAGTTTCTCAATGGCAGTGGAGACAATTTCTTCTATAGCCAAGCTATCAGCTTTTATACATCTTTTAACAGCACTGGAGCATATCTCCATGATGTGTTTCCAAGCGTTTTCGTCTCTTTTTTTAGCAGCATCAATAAAATACATATCAATGGTTATTTTCTTTCTTTTTACAGGTTTTTCAAGACTATCTCTATCACTTCCTCTGGTGTGAGGGTTGAGCCTTTTTTCGGCGAGCCTATAATTGTATCCCTTCCTCCCCATCCTTTTTCCATATTATCAAAGAATGAGATTAAATGCACGACTTTTTTGTTCTTCCCTGAAATGGTGTATTTTCTTCGAGGTGGTTCTCCATAGGCTGGATTATAAAGTATTACAACATCACAGCCTGCCCTATAAAGGGAACCTATGCCAACGATGGATGTTGATTCAAGAAAGCCTATTTTTAATCCTCTGTTTAAAAAAAAGTACTTTGTATTTTTTAGGGCATGTTCTGTCTCTTCTAAGTTTTTGTGCTTTGCCTCTACAAATTCCCTCCATTCATAAACATCAGGCATGGTGGAAAATGGATCGATGTTTTCATTTAAGACCTTTTTAAGCATCTCCATACCCTTTAAAAACTGTTTTTTAGGATCCTTTTCTACAAGGAGCATACCTGAAAAGATATTGGACAGAGATGGAAAGGCTATGAGAGGGTGTTTTTCAGGTCTATCATCTACAAGGCAAACGTAGTCTAAAAGTCTTTTCAGTTTAATATCATTACATCCTGTATGCTCATATGCCTGTAAACATGCAGGTGGATAGTATTGATGCGGTTCATGGTGGTCAAAATTATTAAGGGATGTGAGGCCGCTTCCACCACATTCTATGCAAATTACCGAAGAGTCTAATAGATCTCTTTCTTCTGCTTTACCTTCAACAATAAATATATCGTCATGAGAGGAAATACCAAGGATGAGCCCCGTGAGACACGTATCGAGGTCCGGTTTCTCGATGAGAACCTTCATGAGACTTTACATTATAAGCGAATTTTTAAAGTTTTTTTACCAGTCGTCAAAGGATGAACCTGAAGAACCCCAGTCATCATAAGAACTCCAATCATAAGATGATGTGGTTGACGAACAATAATCATCACTAAAAGATGAAGTTGAGTTTGATGAATAATAATCATCACTTGAGGATGAAATTGAAGTTGATGAATAATAATCATCACTTGAGTATGACGTGTAGTTTGATGAAGAATCAGAACTGTTATCAAAGATTCCTAATAAAAACCATTTCAACCAGTCCATAATTACCTCCTTAATGTAATCTCCTTAAATATATATATCACCTGTTTTTTTAAAATTCTTTCATGATTAAAAAATTTTTTTAATGGTTTAATTTGAGACATAAGAAAGTCACAGGTAATTTGAACCTATATTTTTATTGGGGTAAAACGAGAGAAAAAAGTACATCAAAGACACAAATTGTCAATCTACTTTTCTCATCCTCGAAGAGGGGATGTTTAACATATCCCTGTATTTTGCCACGGTTCTCCTTGCAATGTTGAGTCCTCTGTCTTTCTTTAGAATGGAAACCACTTCATCATCCGTTAAGGGATTATGCTTATCCTCGTTTTCTATGAGTTCTTTAATCAAATCCATGACGACATTCGTTGAAAGCATCTCTCCGCGATCTTTATTTATCCCTGAAGGAAAGAAGAATTTCATCTCATATATACCATGAGGCGTGCTCATATACTTATTCGTTGTTACCCTACTCACTGTTGACTCATGGATATTTAGCTCCGCTGCAATATCTTTTAGGTTCAAAGGTCTTAAAAACTTTATACCCTTTTCAAAAAAAGGCAGTTGATGTTCAACTATACTTTTTGCCACAAGATAAAGTGTCCTCTGCCTCTGCTTCAGACTTTTGATAAACCATTCGGCCTGTTTTATCTTGTTCTTTATATATTTTTTTGTTTCATCATTTATGTTCTTATCAAAATTCAGGCCAATGTAATATCTATTCAACTGAAGTTCAGGGATATCCTCCTCGTTTAAAAATACATCAAAACCGTCGTCTGTTTTTACCACATACACATCAGGAACCACAAAAAGCGCCTGCTCATCGCTGAAATTCCTTCCCGGTTTTGGATCAAAGGTCTTTATCTCCTCAAAGACCTCCTTTATTTTTTCCACCGCATAACCTGATTTTTTTGCCACTGCCTTCAGATTATTTTCGTACAGCATGTGAAAATAGTTTTTTACTATGTCTAAAAAAACCGGATCATACTCTCTTTTTAACTCATCCTGTTTTATCTCATACTGAATCAATATGCACTCTTTTAAATCTCTTGCCCCAACACCTGATGGATCAAACCTCTGGATCTTTTTCAACACGGCCTCGAGTTCATTCATTTCATATCCAGATGCTTTACTGATTTCTTCAAGGGTATAGGCAAGATAACCATTGTCGTTTATGTTTTCAATAATCCATTCTGCAATCAATCTTTCATGGGCATTAAAATCTGAAAGGCCTGCCTGCCACCTGAGGTAGTCTCTCAAATCCGATGTTTTTCGCACGATATTTTCGTAATTTATTGACTCTCTTTCTTCCCTTTCTCCAAAATCATCAGAAGGTGAAAACCTTTCAAGAAACTCATCAAGGTCCTCTTTTTCAAGGGCTTTTTCATCTGTCTCAGACTCTAAAGCTGTTTCTTTTGATTCTTCTTCTGTGGACTTATCCTCTGCAATATCGAGTATAGGGTTTTCTTTTAATTCCTGTTCGATTGCCTCAATGAGTTCGAGCTGGGACATCTGGAGAAGTTTTATAGCCTGCTGTAGCTGAGGCGTTAGTATGGCCTGTAATTTTTGAGTCTGCTTAAGTTCCAACATCTATATAAAACTCCTCGCCGAGGTAAACCTCTCTTACGATTCTATCTTTTGATACAACATCGGGGGTTCCTTCAAGTAAAATCCTACCATTATTCACTATATAGGCCCTGTCGCACAATGGCAGTGAATCCCTTACATTATGGTCGGAAATCAATATCCCTATACCTCTTTTTTTCAGGTTCATTATGATCTTTTTAAGGTCAGAAATGGAAATAGGATCAATGCCTGAAAATGGCTCATCAAGG
>JAOAFK010000163.1 GCA_026416315.1 Syntrophorhabdaceae bacterium
GGAAATTTATCTGCTAAGCCCAGTCTTTTTGCCAGTTCAGTAAAAAACCTCCATTCTGACCAGCACTCATATAGAGGTTCTATTGCCTTTTTTCTAAGCATTAAATAAGGAAGGCAATGACACACATTATAAGTATAGGCAAGACCCCATTTCTCTAAATGAGAGCATGCAGGAAACACATAATGGGCAAGCTGACCTGTTTCAGTCATAAATAAATCGTGCACCACAAGGAGTTCAAGCTTTTTAAAGGCCTCTATAAAGGCATTTGAATCTGGCATTGAAATAACGGGATTGCCACCTATTACGAAAAAGGCCTTTATCTTCTCTGGTACATTTTCAGGGACACATGTAACAACACCGTAAGGGCTCTTTCTGCCCCATACCGCATAGAATAAAGGATACTGGTCTGCACCAAGGGGCTCACCTTCAACACCCATGCCCACGTTACCAAGGGGCAGTCTGGGACTTATCACCCAGCCTCCTGGGATGTTTATATTGCCTGTAATTGTCTGGAGGATTGAAAATGCCCTGCTGTTCTGTGTGCCGTTTGCGGTCTGGTCCTGTGTGCAAGTACCCTGATAGATGCTTGCACCTTTTGTTGTGGCAAAAAGACGGGCAAGCCTTCTAATATCATCTGCAGGAACCCATGTAATCCTTTCAGCCCATTCAGGGGTATATTTCTGTATATGGGGAATTAGTTTTTCAAATCCCGTTGTGTATTTTTCTATAAATTCTTCATCATACAGCTTTTCGTTTACAATAACATTTATCATGGCAAGGGCCAGGGCACCATCTGTCCCGGGCCTAATCTTTAGATACATCACCGCCTGATCTGCAAGGGGTATCCTTTTAGGATCAATGACCACAATCTTTGCACCTTTTTTCAGATTTTCCTCTATGGCGAGTTTCAGGGGGAAGTCTGAGGCATCGGGGTTATGCCCCCATAATATATAAAGTTTAGAATCGAGTTCTTCTGTGGGATATTTGCCAAATGTGATCTGCCTTGTCCTTATCCTCATCCTGTAACAGACGCTTTCAACAGAGAAAAAATTGGGGGAACCGAATGCTGCCTTGAAACGCTGTGTAAGACCTACCATTTCAAGGTTTTCAACACCGATGGAGCCGCTGAAAACCCCCAAGACAGCTGGTCCAAAGGAATTTTTCAAAAAAAGAAGCTTTTCTGCAATCTCGTCTAAGGCCTGCTCCCAGCTTATCCGTTCAAAACTGCCGTTTTTCCTCTTTAAAGGATATTTTAGCCTTTCAGGGTGGTAGATGTTTTCCAGCATCGATTCGCCCTTCGGGCAAAGCCTGCCTTTATTTAAGGGATGGGTCTCAAGGCCCTCAACCTTGATGGCCTTTCCATCCTTTACAAAAACCCTTACTCCACAACTGTGGTAACACAGGGTGCAATCTGTTAAGACTTCCTTTACGTTCTCTGCCATATGTTAATCCCTTCTTTACATGGAATTTATTAAAATTACTTTTTCTTCTTCAATGGGTTTATAATGGGAAAAGACTTCATGCATAGGACCTGATTTCTATTCTCAAGATTAAGGGCTGATTCAAGGCTTGCTGGGCCGATATTTTGGTTTATGGCCTCTTTGGTCATCCTTAAACTTAAAAGGGATTTTTCTGCCATTTTACCAGCCAGTTCAAAGGCCTTGTCCATGAGTTTTTCTGTTGGGACAACGTGGTTTACAAAACCTATATTTTTTGCTGTCTCTGCATCAATAACATCGCCAGTATATAGATATTCAAGGGCAAGGCCTAAATGGGTCTGGCGGGGAAAATAAAAGCTACTTCCCATATCAGCTGAAGTAAGGCCTATGTTTATATATGAGGCCATAAACTTTGCAGTGGGGTCTGCGATTCTTATATCTGCAGCTATGGCAAGGCTGAATCCACCACCTGCTGCGTATCCCTTGATTGCTGCTATTATGGGCTGAGGAGCTCGCCTCATGGAAAGGATGATCTCTGACATCTCATGTTGAAATTCGTATATCTCATGGACATCTTTCTTATAAAACGGTTCCTTTTCACTGTCCATCTCACCTACATCAGAACCTGAGCAGAAAGAACGACCCTCGCCTGTCATGATTATTACTCTACATGCCCTTTCGTTTTGCATTTCACGCCAGAACGATAATAGTTCTCTTCTCATCTCTTTTGTTATGGCATTGAGTTTTTCTGGATTATTTAAACTCAATATTCCAATATAGTTTTTGAGGTCAAATTTTAAGGTGTTAAAGTTGTTTTCCATAAAGCACCTTTTTTAATCAGCTACTACTCTGTTCATTTTTTCAAAAATAACGATTAAATGTCAAGTTAAATTCACGGCCAAGATTTAAGTGAATTAAAAGAGGACATAGACGATATATTTCATGACATATTATGGCTCCCCGGGCAGGACTCGAACCTGCAACCTACTGGTTAACAGCCAGCCGCTACTGCCGATTGAGCTACCGGGGAATGATTTATCAATTTTTCAATTCCTGTAATAAGGAACGGGTATAAGTAAACAATAAAACTACTTTAATGTCAAGGTTTTTAATTACCCCTTGAATCAACACAACCCCTTTGATTTTTCAATTGTGTTCAAGGGTGATTTTGAATAAAATTTATACTATGCCAGCAAATCTACCACCAGATTACTTTGAGGAAGAAAAAAAACTCAGGCAGGCAAAGACCATTGATGAAAAGATAAGTATCATAGAAAATATGCTTGCCATCATCCCCCACCACAAAGGCACTGACAAACTAATAGGGTCGCTAAGGGCAAAAGTTGCGAAGTTAAAAGAAGAAAAAGAGAGAAAACCTCAGGTTCAGAGAAAATCAGATAGCCTTTATAACATAAAAAAAGATGGAGCAGGTCAGGTTATTTTCATAGGTTTCCCTAATGCAGGAAAATCATCACTCGTGTCTGCCCTTTCAGGAGAACCTGTGGAGATAGCAGATTACCCCTATACCACAAGGGCACTCCAGCAGAGGATGATGCGTTATGAGGATATACAGATTCAGTTGATTGATACACCGGCCTTGGGTGATGACAATACAAATATGTGGTTCGGAAATATGATAAGAAAAGCAGACTGCATTGCAGTGACCATAGGGTTATCTGATGCAATCGATGTAGAATATGAGCTTATAATGGAAGAGATGAAACCTCATTTGCCTTATCTTCAGAAATCAGAAAGGGAGATACTTATTGTAGTAAATAAGCTTGACCTTGTAGAATATTCAAAAAACCTTGAAGAGTTTGAAAAGGCAACGGAAAATAGGCACAAAGTGATACCCGTGTCCGCAAAAAATGATGTCAATATCCACCAGCTCAAGGAAATTTTATTTGATTCCCTTGAGATAATTAGAATTTATTCAAAAATACCGGGTAAAAAGCCTGATCTTGATGTACCCTTTGTATTAAAAAAGGGAAGCAATATTTTAGATTGTGCTGGAAAAATCCACAAAGACTTCATTGAAAAAATGAGATATGCCAAGGTATGGAGAAAAGGAAAACTTGAAGGCATGATGGTGAGCAGAGATTTTATCCTTGAAGACAAAGACATAGTGGAGATTCACATCTGATTTCAAAAGTCATTAAAAATACAAATATATTTATATTTTATTTAAATGATAGCATACAGGTCTTTAATCTTAAAAAAAGGTAAAACTGGACCAGTTTTTAATTTTCATCCATGGGTATTTTCCCGCGCTATTGTGAACATCCCTCAAGGCCTAACACCTGGAGAACCTGTGAGGCTCTTTGATGAGAACAAAAGATTTTTTGGTCTCGGTTACTTTAATTCATATTCTCTCATTACAGTTCGTATCTGGAGTTTTGATGAAAATGAACAGGTGAACCACGAGTTTTTTAAAAAAAGAATAAAAAAAGCTTATAAAATAAGAAAAGAATTCGTTGAAACACCTGAAACAGATGCATATCGTCTTATAAACGGTGAAAATGACCTTTTGCCTGGTCTAATTGTGGATAAATATGGAGAATATCTTGTTGTTCAAATTCACACAAAAGGCATAGAAGCATGGAAGGACCATATCACAGAGGCTCTAAAGGAGGTTATAAAACCAAAAGGCATATATGAAAGGTCCGATATGACAGTAAGAGAATTTGAGGGTCTTTCCTCAACGAATAAATTACTATATGGAGAAGTCCCGGATTTGGTTCAAATAAAAGAAAACGGTTTTAAATTTCTTGTTGATATTAAACACGGTCAGAAGACAGGATTCTTTCTCGACCAGAGGGATAAAAGGCTCGCCTTTATGAAATATGTAAAGGAAAAATCTGTCCTGAACTGCTTTTCATATACAGGTGCTTTTTCAATCTATGCCTTAGCTGGTGGAGCGCATAAGGTAATAAATGTAGATACATCTATGGAAGCCCTTGAACTTGCCAGGAAAAATGTGCTGTTGAATAACTTTGATATAAATAGATGCGGTTTTATAAAGATGGATGTAAAGGATTTTTTGAAAAAGAATAGTGAGCAATTTGATGCCATTGTCCTTGACCCACCGGCTTTTATAAAAGACAGGAAAAAAATAAAGGAAGGAAAAATAGGCTATAAAAACATAAATGAACTTGCCTTGAAAAGTTTGAAAGAAGATGGTATTCTTCTCACCTGTTCCTGTTCCGCACACCTTAAGATGGAAGATTTCAGAAATCTCCTTGGAGAGGTAGCAGGAAAGGCAAAAAGGCATATGAAGATATTGGAAACTTTTACCCATGGAATAGACCATTTACAAGCTGTTCCATTTTTAGAAGGGGCTTATCTTAAATGTTTTATAATGACAGCATAAAACAGCATAAAATAAAAAAGGGAAAAAATGAAACCCGTTGAAGTAACGGATAAAATTTTTATGATAGCCGGACCTAATTTGACAGATTACAGAGACGGGTCAGTTTATCTCATTGATGTAGGGGGGCTTGTTCTCATAGATAGTGGTTCAGGGTTTGGTTTTGAAAAGACAGTAAAAAATATAGAATATCTTGGATATAATCCATATAGCATAAACACAATGATATTAACCCATTGTCATTTTGACCATGTGGGTGGTGCCCACTTTTTCAAGGAAAGGTTTGATACAAAAATTATCATGCACGAATTGGATGCCAGGATAGTTGAGAGGGCTGATCAAAGACTGACCGCTGCTTTCTGCTTTGAAGTAGAATTTAAGCCACTTATTATAGATAAAAAAATCAAAGGAGAAGAAGAAATACTCACTTTCAATGGTTACGAGGTGGCATGCATCCACACACCCGGTCATACACCAGGTTCCATATCGGTTTTAATTGACATGGATGGTCAGAGGATTCTCTTTGCCCAGGATATTGGTGCACCACTTTTGAAAGAGTTTGATTGTGACCCTCGTGCATGGGTAAGCTCCATTGACCTCATGTTCTATTTAGAACCAGATATATTATGCGACGGACATTCAGGTGTGTTTAAAACAAAAGAGCATGTAAGAAGGTATCTGCAGTACTGTATTGGCAAACAGATAGAAATGGGATATATCTAAATTTACTTAATTTACGATCTCAGAAAATTTCCATTTATTGTGATTTCTTTTTACTTCTTGTAGTCTTCTTCTCTGTTTCTTTTTTTGCCTTTTCTGTCTGTGTCTTTGATGATTTGACACGGGTTTTAGTCTTCTTTTCTTCTACCTCTTCTTTGCTCTCTTTTTGACCCTTTTCTGCAACAAATTGGGCTTCATATCTTGAAATCACAATCCTTTCTGCTTCGAGCCAGTGATCAAGGTCTCTACCGTGGATTCTACCCTCCCTTTCAAAGATTTCATAGGCCAGCCTTGCTATTTCTTCATATAAATTCTCATTCATAAAACACCTCGATCTTAATTTCTTCTATTGTAATAATATTCAACAAATCCTATTTTGTCAAAGCCTATCTCATCATATAACACCCTTAATTTAATAATTGACAATAAGGACATATATTGTTATAAAAAAAATAAAGGGGCTGTAGCTCAGATGGGAGAGTACTTGACTGGCAGTCAAGGGGTCGGGGGTTCGATCCCCCTCAGCTCCACCAATAATATCAATGATTGATTGTGATGTAATTGTAAAGTGATTTCTAATTTTTCGATAAACTTTTCTAATTTATCAACTGCTTTAGGGAAATAATGTAGTAATAGGTGAAAATTTTTTTACGGTGATATAAAGGTTTTATGTCTTAACAGCTTTAATACTAATGTAAAATATATCGCGGCTATAATAAAATAACTTGCAAAAGTATGGACTAAATCGTGGCAATTAAATCTATTATTCTTGCTTTTCTACATACTGTATAAAACTTTTTTTCACATTCTCATATTTTTCTTTATTTAAAATTATGGAGAAATTGAAATTACATATTACGTAAAAGAGGAAGGTTAGAAGATACTGACGATTATCCAGTAGGTTTCAAAAAGACAGTAAGAAAAAATGGCTATTTCCCTGCCAGTCTTTCCATTATGAATTTTACCTGTCTGTCCTCGGGATTGAGCTTTAAAACATCTTCAAAGGCTTTTTTTGCCTCCTGTTCATTTCCCTTCTGGTAATAAAATAGCCCGAGAGACCTCTTTAAGGATGATTCTTTTGGGTATTTTTCTACCCCTTCGGTAAGATACTTCAATGCCTTTTCATCCTCTTTCATCTCCTGATAACAGAAGGCAAGATAGTAATAGATTTCAGGGCTTGGCTGTGCCTTTAGTGCCTCCTCGAATAACGTTGCAGCCTTTCCGTAATTTCTCTGTCTGAAATAGTTTCCTCCTTCAATTAAAAGCTCTGTAGCCTTTTTCTGTCTTTCCTCTTGAGACATCTTTGAGTATGGGTTTGTGAAGGCATCAACTACCTTTCCATGAGGGATTTTAGCATCATATACCCTTGCCACTTCAATTCCTTTGAGTTTCATCTCATCTGTATTTGTTGAGCCAAAAAAGTTGGCGCCTATTTTTAGGGGTGTTTCAGATATAATGTTTGTTGTATTATCG
>JAOAFK010000196.1 GCA_026416315.1 Syntrophorhabdaceae bacterium
ATGTTTCCATTTATGAAGGGGCAAAATACAGATGAGCCCTGCATTGTAGATGAAATAAAAAAAGGCATTGATATAATATCATTCAGCGGTGATAAGCTCTTGGGTGCCACCCAGGCAGGTATCATAATCGGTAAAGAGACATTTATAGAGGCATGCAAATCAAATCCTTTAACAAGGGCATTAAGACCTGATAAGTTTACCCTTGCAGGACTTGAAAGCACACTAATTCTATACCTTGATGAAAAAAGGGCAATGGAATCCATTCCTACCCTGAAGATGATAAAAGAAAACCAAATGGTTATAAAAAATAGGGCTCGCCTATTATCAAATAAATTGAAAAACCTTACACTACCCCTTTATGTTGAAACCGTACCCACTGAGTCAGAAATAGGTGGTGGTTCTTTTCCCGATGTTAAATTGCCTTCCTATGCTATTGCCATTAAACCCATTGGTATATCTATAGACACATTTGAAAAAAGACTCAGATCCCTTGATGTACCCATTATTGCCCGTATTGAAAAAGAAAGACTCATATTCGATGTGAGAACTATATTGAAAAGGGATGAAGTAGATTTCATCAGGGGTGTCAAAGAGGCCGCTTCAGATATAAATCCATGATGGAACATTTAAACCTAAAGTAATGACAGGGCATAATTTCCTAAAAAAACACAAAAATCCTGAAAGAATATCACATGTTGTGGTAGATGACGAAGAGAAAAGGCTCGATGTTTATCTCTCTGAGATATGTTCCATCACAAGAACCAGGGCAAAACATCTTATAGAAGGCGATTTTATTACTGTGGACGGAAAAATTCCAAAACCCTCTATAAAGGTAAAAAAAGGCATGCATATAGAAGGGGTGATAAAGGAAGAAGAAACCCTTTCAATGGAACCACAGGAGATACCATTAGAGATTCTATACGAAGATGAATATATACTGGCAATCAACAAGCCTTCTGATATGGTTGTCCATCCATCCTTTGGTCACAGCGATAAAACATTGATGAATGCCCTTCTTGCATATTTCAATATTTCATGCGCTGAGGCATCGCCTGTTCCAAGGGCTGGTATTGTCCACAGACTCGATAAAGACACAACAGGTGTAATCCTTGTAGCAAAGGATTTAAAAACTCAGGAAATGCTCTCTGCCATGTTTAAAAAAAGAGATATTACAAAACATTACAGGGCTGTGGTAGAGGGTATTATAAAAGAAGATACCATGACTATCGAAGGAAACATTGGAAGACACCCTGTTGAGAGGAAAAAGATGGCTGTATTAAAAAAAGGTGGAAGGGATGCATTAACAGATGTTGTAGTTCTTGAGAGGCTTAACACATTTACATATGTGGATGTATTTCCGAAAACAGGCAGAACTCATCAGATAAGGGTACATCTGTCATATAAAGGTCATCCTATTGTGGGCGATGAAATTTATGGAAAAAGGGCAAGACATGCTTCTGATAGAATCCTTCTTCATGCATACAGAATTGATTTTGTTCATCCTATAAAAAATATCCCTCTATCAATATGGGCACCTGTTCCAGATGACATAAAAGGGTTTATAGAGTCCCACAGGGGTTAACTTTGAAATAGAAAAAATAAAAATTCATTATATATCTATCTGAATTTATGTTAACATAGAGGGTCTTTCAAAAAAGGCTATATCAATTAATTAGACAAACAGACAGGAGGGTTGTGGAAAGATGAGTCTCATTGAAGCGTATATCATAACATTCATTGCAAGTTTCTGTACTCTCGTAATAGAGATGGTGGCAGGCCGCATTCTCGCACCTTTTGTAGGTGTTTCCATCTATACATGGACAAGTATTATAGGCGTTATACTTGCAGGGATAAGCATAGGTGCCTATATTGGTGGAAAACTTGCAGACAGGTTTCCCACAAGAAAAACCTTGGGGTGGCTCCTTCTCATTTCGGGTATAACTTCACTGACCATCATACCCCTCACATATGCCATTGCTGCATATAGATTTCCTGTATCCCTTATGTTGAGGATATTTATAGTAACCACAATTATTTTTTTCATACCTGGTTGTGTTTTAGGCACGATTTCCCCTGTTGTGGTAAGACTTACATTAAAAAATCTCGAAAGGGCTGGAAATGTTATAGGAAAGATATATGCATTTTCAACCCTTGGTGCCATAATTGGCACTTTTGCCACAGGCTTTTTTCTCATATCATACATGGGTACAAGAAGCATTGTCTTCACCATGGGAATAATACTTATACTTGCCGCAATATTTTCTGGCTCTTTATTTAAAACCAAAAAAAGTGCTGCATTGTTTTTAATTATAGCCATACCTTTTTTATGGCTCATCTATCATTATCTGTACAGGCCACCTCTCACAAAAAACACATATTTTTATAAGGAGAGTGATTACTTCACCATAAAATTAACAAAAACAACAAGTTCTGACGGTGAAACCCCTCTTGAGGCCTTAATCCTCGATAACCTTATCCACTCTTATGTATCCCTTGAAAACCCCCTTCACATAGAATACGAATATGAGAGAATATATTCAGATGTCCTAAAATGGAAATTCAAAAAAAACGACCACTTCAAGACCCTTACAATTGGCGGAGGTGGATATACATTTCCCAGATATATGGAGGTATATTATCCAAATGCAGCCATTGATGTTGTGGAAATAGATCCCGAGGTCACAAAGATAGTGTACAGCCACTTAGGGCTTCCAAAGAACACACGCATCAAAAGTTATAACGAAGATGGAAGATGGTATGTAATGCATTGTAAAGAAAAATATGACCTTATATTCACCGATGCATACAATGACCTCTCCATACCATATCATCTAACTACAAAAGAATTTCTGCAGCAACTGAAGGATATATTAAAACCAAACGGTCTGCTTTTGTCCAATATAATAGATAATTTTCAGAGAGGCGCCTTTTTGCCCTCTTATATGAAGACACTGGCTGAGGTGTTCGGAAAGGACAATGTTTTTCTTGTATCTGTAAGCCCTGATTTTGAAAATACAAAGATAAGCACATTTATAGTCATTGCCTCCAATGGTAAGATGGATATAGATAAATTTGTCCAATTTGTAAAAACAGAACTTAAAGATCATGCAAAATCATATGTGGTGCCAAAGGACATGGTGGAAGCCTTTATAAATAAAAAATATGCCATTGTTATAAGGGATGACTTTGCACCAGTGGATAATCTTATTGCCCCTGTTTTTGAGGAAAGATTCGGGTACAACAGAAAAAGCTGATAATGAAGCTTGATTTATTTTAAAAGATTTTCTAAAATTAAATATATGCGGGCATAGCTCAGCAGGTAGAGTGCAAGCTTCCCAAGCTTGATGCCGCGGGTTCGATCCCCGTTGCCCGCTCCATTTAAAAACTTTTTTAGAGTCATATTTATTCTTATAAAAAATCCATGAAAAAATGACATATAGGGGGCATTTAATACTCAACTGATGAACTCTCATGTTATCCATTAAGGCGTAAGCCGAGTTTTGCTTGCCATAAAAAAAAATTGAGTATAGAATATCAACAGATATTCCCGTTGTTTTAAGCTGAAAATAAGGAGGTAATAACATGGAAGAAAACAGGATTTCCTATCACGCGTCGGTCCGAAAAGTATATGAAAGAATTAAAAGGGACAAAATGGACAATATCTGGGATAGATATGAGGCTCAGGGCATGGGTGGAAATCCAGACCAGAGGTGCCCCTTCTGTCAGGCAGGGGTTCGATGCGACCTCTGCTCTAATGGCCCATGCAGGGCCGATGTTTCAAAAAACAAAAGGGGTGTTTGTGGCATCACAGCAGACGGCATGGCCATGAGAATGATGCTTCTTCGTAATGTCCTCGGTGCATCCACATACCACTATCATACAGAACAGACAATAAAGACAATGCGGGCAGTGGCAGAAGGCAAATCCCCCTTTAAAATAAAAGATTTAGATAAACTCATGGCACTGGCCATCAGATTTAATATCCCAGATTTTATGCCAGAGGACGAGATCATCCTTACACTATGTAATCACTTCGAGGCAGATTTTAACAGAAGATATGACGAACCAAGCCATATCGTCCTTACCCTTGCACCAAAAGAAAGGATAAATAAGTGGAAGGAGTTAGGTATTTTTCCAGGGGGCATATACAGTGAAATGATGCTTGCCACAAGTTCCTGCCTTACAAATGTGGACGGATACTATAAAAGCCTTGCCTTAAAGGCTTTAAGGCTCTCTATTGCCATGGCATATCAGAGTCAACTCATAAATGAATACTTTCAGGACATATTATTTGGGACACCAAGACCACATAAGGTAAGATGTGATTTAGGGGTCCTTGATCCTGATTATGTAAATATTTTACCTAACGGACACGAGCCTTTTCTTGGGTTTGCCATGATTGAGCTTGCAAGAAAGAAAGAATGGCAGGAAAAAGCAATATCAGCAGGGGCAAAAGGTATAAGGATTATAGCCAGTATTGAGACTGGTCAGGAGATGATCCAGCGATGGGAAACAGACGATGTGTTCTATGGATTTACCGGAAACTGGATCATGCAGGAGGCAGTTCTCGCAAGTGGTTGTGTTGATTTATTTGCATGTGATATGAACTGTTCCATGCCTATAGACCCCTTATATGCTGAAAGATATAAATTCAAGCTCATCCCAGTAAGTGAGCTTGTTGCCTTTGAGGGTATAGATGAAAGGATTAATTATAACCCTTACGAGGCAGAGAAACAGGCTGCAAAACTTCTTGAATTGGCCATAGAGAATTTTAAAGAAAGAAGAAACTATATAGAGCCAATAACAGGATTACCATTAAGAGAGGCCCTGGTAGGGTTTTCCACAGAAAGCATCTTTGGTGTGCTTGGTGGGACCATCGATCCCCTTTTGAAAGCAATTATTGGGGGAACAATAAAAGGCGTTGCCGTGATTGTATCGTGCACAACATTGAGGGATTCAGGTCAGGATTGTCATACCATAGCTATAGCAAAAGAACTTATAAAAAGAGATGTTCTTGTCCTTTCCATGGGTTGTGGAAATGCAGCCGTCCAGGTTGGAGGTCTTTGCAGCCTTGAAGCAAAAGATCTTGCTGGAAGTGGTTTAAGGGCAATATGCGAAATCCTTAAAATACCTCCTGTCATAAGCTATGGCACATGTACAGATATAGGCAGGGTTTCTGAATTACTTGCATCCTTTGCAAGCTTAATGGGTGATATACCGGTATATGAACTGCCTGTGGTTGCTGTTGCACCTGAATATATGGAGCAGAAAGCAACTATTGATGCCATATTCAGTCTTGCCTTCGGTCTATATACCTATGTAAATCCTGTGCCTACTATAACTGGGGCCCCGAACCTCGTAAAGCTTCTAACAGAAGACTTAGAATCCTTAACAGGGGGCAAGCTGAATGTTGAAAAAGATACTGTAAAAGCCGTAGATGGCATTATAGAACATATTGAGAAAAAAAGAAAAAAGCTCGCTATATAAAGACTTACAGAAGGGGGGGAATATGGAGGGGGTCACAGAAGTTAAAAACAGAGGAATCCACTGGGCATGGATTATCCTTGCCGTATGTTTTGTGGATCTTTATATAAATTACGGTATAAGGTTAGGATATAGTGTCCTTCTACCTGAAATGATAAGAACAATGGGATTTACAAGAAGACAGGGTGGAGACATATTCAATGCATATTTTATCGTTTATATTTTATTTTCCCTCTTTACAGGTTATTTAACAGATCGTTTTGGGGCAAGAAAGGTAATCTCCATATTCTGTATAATACTTGGTATCGGGACTGTGCTTATGGGAACTGCGAAAAGCTTCTCACAGGCATGCATATTTTACGGGATTGTGGGCATGGGTGGTGCTGCCATGTGGACACCTGTCATAACCCTTGTGCAGAGATGGTTTGATGTGAGAAAAAAGGGCATGGCATTGGGAATACTCTCGACGGGTTTCGGATTAGGTTTTGCCACAATGGGGAAATTCTACCCCATGATAGTTGCCTGGAGAAACTGGCGTTACTGCTGGTATGTCCTCGGTATTGCAGCACTTTTTATGGTTATTGTGAATGCCCTTCTTTTAAGAAGCAAACCGGAAGACAGGGGGCTTTTGCCATGGGGAGCCAAATTAGAATCACAGACCCCTCAGACAGGAATCTTATCATCAAAGTCACAGAGGCTAAATTTTTCTGAGATACTCAATATCAAAAATTTCTGGTTTATAGGATTTTCATATCTATTAATTGCCGCCTCTTTGTATATGCTTTTAACCTTCATGGTGGATTATGCCAGATATGAATTAGGACTTGTCTATGAAAAGGCATCCCTTCTTGCCACCATCCACGGTACAGGACAGATTGTGGGAGTACTCACCATTCCCATGATTTCAGATTATATTGGGAGACGCATGACCCTCATACTTTCCAATGCCTGTATAGGATTGTGCATACTGAGCATCATCCTTGCAAGAAATAATGTGCCATGGCTTTATACAAGTATAGGTTTCCTCGGTGCATTTTTCGGTGCTACATTCCCCATGTACGGTGCAGCAGGGGGTGATTACTTTAAAAAAGAGATCATGGGCACTGTCATTGGCGCATTAACAATATTTTATGGATCAGGGGCAATTCTCGCCAACAGAATAGGGGGCCACATAAGGGATATCACAGGTTCTTTTTTTATTCCATTTATAATTGCCTTTTTGGCTGCCTTTGTGGCATCATTACTCATGGTATTTGTAAAAAGAAGGCCTTTGTCATAACTCTTGCTTTTAAATGAGTCATTTAATATTATAAAAACAACTTTTTTCAGGAGACAAAGATGGGAAAACTTTTTGGTACAGACGGGATAAGGGGTGAGGCAAACCGCTATCCCATGAATTCTCAGATTGCATTTTCAGTAGGTCAGGCAATTACACACCTACTGAAAAAGACATATGTTAAACCGAGAATTATCATCGGCAAGGATACAAGGATT
>JAOAFK010000010.1 GCA_026416315.1 Syntrophorhabdaceae bacterium
AACGGTTCATTTTTTACTGGTATATCCACATAAAACTGTTTTTCTTTTTCAGATTCATCTATTTCTGGCATGGCCTTCTCCTTTCTCTATATTTTTTGATTTATCCTATCCATATAAAATATAAGTGTCAATAGAATTATAAAAGGCGATTTTTCGTTTTTTAATTCACCAGTCAAGTAAAAATTGAATTTTAATATTTCAGATATTATAAAATAATAGACTTGCGATGAAAAAAGTGATTTAAAATATGATAAACAGACATACAAAAAACATTTAAAAATCATGTTAAATTATATTCCAAAAAAAAAGTTTTTACTCCTTGCTGGCGATATCCTGTTAATACTTTTTGCCTGTGCTATTGCACCTGCTATACGCTTTAAGGTTCTTATATTTGAGCCTTTGGAAGTATGGCGAGAGATCTCTGTTATTTTGTTTATATATATTTTGTGCTTTTATGTTGCAGATTTCTATAATACAGATTCTGGTTTTATAAATATTCGGTTTATTTTTAAATACTTAATTACCCTTCTGATAGCATTCTGTCTTACTTTAGTTATCTTTTTTATATTTCCAAAAATAGAACCCGGTAGGGGGATCTTTGTAATCAATACAATCCTAATAGCCATTTTTATCTATTTATGGAGATTTTTATTTGAAAAGCTATTAAAAAAACTAAAACCAATAAAACAGAAGGTCTTTCTAATTATCGGCGCAGGAAGGGCTGGAAATAAAATATATGAAATTCTAAAAAAAGACAGTTCTGTTAGTATAGTGGGTTTTATTGACAGTAACCATATGAGAAGGGCGCACCACCATAATACAAAATTTTTTCAAAATGCTGATGAAATTGAGCAGATTGTTAAAAATGAACATATAGACCACCTTGTGTTGGCAATAAAAGAATTAAAAGATAATCAACTCATAAAAAAAATCCTCAATTGTAAATTAAGTGGGGTAAAAATATATGATATACCATCATTTTATGAAGAGGTACTTGGTAGAATTGAGGTGGAATATCTAAATGACCTCTGGATTCTAAATATGCCCATACACGGTGTGAGAAGAAACATTTACAACAGAAAGATAAAAAGATTAATCAGTATCTTCGTTTCAGTAATATTGCTCATAATATTCTCCCCTATATGTCTTCTTTCAATGATAGCCATTAAACTTGATTCTAAGGGCCCTGTGTTTTTTAAACAAAAAAGGGTCGGGTTGAATGGAAATATATTTGAAGCCATTAAATTCAGAACTATGAAGGTAGGCACAGAAAACGACAGAACCCATGCAGGAAAAAAGGATGATCCGCGCATCACAAGGGTTGGCCGGATTCTTAGGCTTGCAAGGATAGATGAAATTCCCCAATTATGGAATGTACTTAAAGGAGAGATGAGTTTGATAGGCCCCAGGGCTTTGATGCAGGAAGAGGTTGAAGAATTTGAAAAGAAAGTTCCGTATTTTTCCATTAGACATACGGTAAAACCAGGGGTTACAGGCTGGGCGCAGGTAAACTATCCACATGGTGCAACCGTTGAGGATGCCCTTGAAAAGTTAAAATATGATTTGTTTTATATAAAAAATCTCTCACCTTTTCTTGATTTTCATATATTATTACGCACTATAAGGATTATGATATTTGGCAAAGGTGCCAGGTAGTAAAAATGCGATTTTAATTTGATTCTATTATCTCTTTGCCCTTTTCTTGTTTATATATGAATTTTGCATCACTTATAGGCTCGTTTATCCTTGTATAATTAAAATTTATTGTATTCACATTACCTGTAAATTCAATTATTTCTATCTTTTTTATCATATTAATTCTGTCCACCCAGAGTTTTGCCGATATGATCTGACCTTCTTTTTTTGGTATCAATTCAATAATCTCCATATCCCCTGATATGTTTTTTTCTTTAAGTTTAAATAATTCATCCATCTTTGATATATCATCCATTAAATCAAAAAAAGTTCCTACTGTCTTCTCCCTGTTAAACCTTCTTTTATATACAAAAGGCTTATCTTCATCTGCCTGCCAGATAAAATTTCCATCATAGAGAAAGTATCTTATCTTTGGTTTATTATAACGCCAAAGAAAACCTCTACCTTTTTTGTAGAAAAAATTACCTTCAAATTCTCTCTCTTTCTTTAAATTCGAAATGAAAATCCTCTGGGTAAAAACTGCCTCAATGGTATTAATAGCAGAATAAGTCTTTTTTATGTTCTCAAAGGGTGATGGAACCAACTCTTTTGCAAAAATAATCTGGTGGAAAAATAAAAAAAGAAAAAAACACAAAAAGTAAAATCGTTTAATATTCATTCTAACCCCGAGTTTTAATTTCTTAAAAATTTAGATAAGCATCAATGTCTTTTAAGCACCTCTCTTGGCTTTACCCCATCTGATGGGCCAACGATGCCATCTTTTTCCATCTTTTCTATGATACGTGCTGCCCTGTTATATCCTATTCTGAACCTTCTCTGTATCATGCTTATAGATGCCTCACCTTTCTCCATAACAAATTCCACTGCCTCCTTATATTTTTCGTCTTCCATGTCACCTCTATCCTCATCTTCTTCCTTATCCTCAAGAATCTCTTCATGATATTCAGGGCTACCCTGTCTCTTTAAAAATTCTACTATCCTTTTTATTTCTCCTTCAGAAACAAAGGGTCCATGTAACCTCTCTATCTTTCCTAAACCCGGGCTCATAAAAAGCATATCGCCATATCCAAGAAGACTTTCCGCACCGTTTGTGTCAAGGATCGTCCTTGAATCCACCTTTGAAGAAACTTTAAAGGAGATACGGGCAGGAAAATTTGCCTTGATAATTCCTGTTAGTACATCCACTGAAGGTCTCTGGGTTGCAAGGATCAGGTGAATACCCGATGCCCTTGCCATCTGTGCAAGCCTTGCGATATATTCTTCCACCTCCCTTGAAGACACCATCATTAAATCTGCCAGTTCATCTATAACAACCACTATATAGGGCAGTACATTTCCACCCTGTTTTGTCATTTTTGCATTATATCGGTCTATATTCCTCACACCTATTTCTGCCATTATAGTATATCTTCTTTCCATCTCATCTATGAGCCATCTGAGGGCAGTTTTTGCATTTTTTGGATTTGTTACTACAGGTAAAAGTAAATGGGGTATCCCTTCGTAAAAGGATAGCTCAAGCATCTTCAAATCTATCATAAGAAATCTCACATTCACGGGCGTTGCCTTGAATAGAATACTGCATATCATACTGTTTAAGGAAACACTCTTTCCAGAGCCAGTGGAGCCTGCCACAAGGAGATGGGGCATCTTTGTTAAGTCTGCCACAAATGATTCCCCTGATATAGTCTTTCCTATTGCGAGGGTGAGAAAAGACTGGGATGATAAAAACGCCTCTGATTCTATGATTTCTCTGAAAAAGACAGTCTGGCGTAACTTATTTGGCACCTCAATCCCTACCACAGATTTTCCTGGAATGGGTGCTATAATCCTTATGGATATGGCACTTAGTGCCATGGCAAGGTCATCTGCTAAGTTACTGATTCTACTTACTTTTATGCCCGGCGCAGGTTCAAACTCATATAGGGTTATAACTGGGCCGGGTTTTACCTCTGTCACCCTTCCCTCAATACCGTAATCCTTCAGTTTATCTTCGAGAATAGATGCATTCTGTCTAATATCTTCTCTATCTATCTTTACCTCACTCTTTTCCACCTTATCAAGAAGTAATATGGGTGGCAATTTATACGGTCCTATTTCATTAAAAAATTCAAAGGCCTCCTGGATGGGCTGTTTCTCCTCCTTCACCTCAACAATAGGTTTATCCTCTACAACCTTAACCTCTTTTTTCTTTACCGGGGGCTTTCTGCCTTTCCACATGTCTTCCAACAATGAAAAGATTGGTGCCTGGACAATAAGAAAGATGGAGATTAAAAACATTACAATGAGAACAAGGTAACTCCCAAAACGGCCGAATAAACCAGTTAGGGTCTTCTCAAATAAAACACCGAAGAAACCTGAGAATGGAAGCAAAACCCCTTTTATATGTATTCGATGCACAATCAATTGCAATAGCACCAAAACAGACAAAAATAAAAGAAAAAGTCCTGCGGAGAATATTAACATGTTTGGAGGTTCTTTTTTCCTTATAAAAAATATACCCAAAATTAAACTGTACAGAGCAATCATATAACTTGTCAGACCAAAAAGCTGTATAAGGCCATCAGTTATATATGAGCCCACTTTACCGCATAAATTTTTCACTGGGCCGGCCGAAAGTGTACTAAAGGAAGGGTCAAGGGGGTTATAGGAAACAAGACTCACCATAAGAAAGATAAACAATCCAATGAGAACTATCCCTATGATCTCTTTTTTTATTTCCTTTGACATTTTTTTTACCTTTACTCTTCTTCAGAAAGAAGATTTTCTATTTCTGATCTCACCTCATTCATAACCCTTGTCTTTTCTTGTGCCTTATCTCCTTCTACAGTAATAGGTTTTCCTATGTTTATGTATATTATCCCTTTTTTTAAAGGAATAAAACTGCCTTTTGGTTGGAGTAAAAAAGTGCCTTTAATTCCCACAGGAATAATTGGAACCCCTGCCCGTACAGCAAGGGAAAATACACCTTTTTTAAAAGGCAAAAGCCTTCCGTCAATGCTCCTTGTTCCCTCAGGAAATATGATAAGATTCGTCCCTTCTTTTATCTTTTTTGCTGCCATGTCAATTGCCTTTATGGCCTCTCTTGGATTTTCCCTGTCAAGGCTTATATAACCTGCCTTTTTCATTGCCCATCCAAAAAAAGGGATGTTAAAAAGCTGCCTCTTTGCAACCCATCTGAACGAAATAGGCATTGTTGCAAGAAGTGAATATATATCCAGGGCACTCTGATGATTACTCATGAAAATACAAGGGGGTTCAGGGATATTTTCAATACCTTTTATATAAACCTTTATACCTGAAACAAAGAGATACATCCTCGCCCAGGCTCTTGCAATACCATGAATCATATCTCCCTTTTTATCAAAAGGCGAGATAAGAAGGGCTATAATGGACAAAAAAAAGGTTGAGAATATGAGATTTAAAGATGATAAAATCTTCCTCATGGTCTCAATCTATTTAGGTTGTCCACAATCTCTGCCACCTCTTTCCTTATGTTTACATCCATATCATACGGTGATATACCCCATTTATCTGCCTTTAGTATATTTTCATTATACCTTATAGCGCCTAAATATGAAAATCCATCCAAGTGTTCTTTTAAAAGCTGGATATCTTCATCATCTGTAATCTTATTACCCACTATAGATAGATGTTTAATACCTAAATCCATGGCAAGTCTTTTTATCTCCTTTGCCGTCTGGATGCTTCTTTTGCCGGGTTCAACGACAACTATGAGAGAATCTATATACTCTGTAGTACCACGACCTAAATGCTCAAGCCCTGCCTCCATATCAACAATAACATATTCATCTCGTTCGATAAGGATATAAGAGATAAGATTCTTTAAAAGTACATTTTCAGCACAGAAACATCCACCACCGCCTTTTGTTATATTTCCCAAAATAACAAGTTTTATATTATCCTTAATAAGAGAAAATCTTTCTGGAATATCATCCACTTTTGGATTCAGTTTAAAAAATGTTCCATACTGACCTTTTGTTGACCCTGTCCTTTCTCTTATAAAATCATCCATTTCTGAAAGGGGCCTTGCACATCTCATTTCTTCCTCTGAAAAACCAATTGCATCGCCTAAATTAGAATCAGGATCTGCATCTATAGCAAGCACCCTAAAGCCTCTTTCATCAAGAATCCTTGCCATAACCCCTGCAAGGGTTGTCTTTCCAACACCTCCCTTTCCTGATATGGCCAATTTCATGGACTGAATCTTAGCGCCTCCTTTCTTTTATCTTACATAAGTCTTTTTAATAATTTATAAGACTTTAATTTTATATCAAGATGAAAGGCAATAAAATCTTCCATAATATCCTGTATATATCCAAGAGATGCATGGTCTAAAAGAGAATTCTCCTTTTTTTCGTACGAAGACAGTCCTGCTATAACGCCAACTGGATAGGTTTTATATGAGAGGGATAGAGAACAGGCCTTGCATAGTATTCCCCCTTTTTCTTTTGAAAAAAAGACCTTTTCCACATCAGGCACTTCTTTTCCGCAATATACACAACTTTTAAAATTCGGCATAAATCCCGTAACCTTTAATATATTCAGTAGATGGATTACAATATACGAGGAACCAAAATTAGAATCCCTGACATTCAAAAAAATATATTTGAGTATTTCAAATAGTTCTTTATTTTTTTCACCTTCTTTTGTGAGCCTGTCAGTAAATTCGGCAAAAAAACTTGCGGTGCAGAAACTTTTTAAACTCTTTTCAATACCTGTATTGGATTCTATTAAATCTGCATTTTCAATCATTGCAAGGGCCTTATTCTGTTTTTTAAAATATTCAATTCTTATATGATTGAAAGGCTCTAAGGTATTCATGAACCTTTTGAGGCTTTTACTTCCTCCCTTTGCAATGGCAGAGAGCTTTCCGTTCATCAATGTGAAAAGCCTAATAATTTTATCCGATTCGCCATAGGAAAGCTTTGTCAATACCAAGGCCTCATCTTTTTGCAATGCCATAATCATTCATATAACATTTATTATTAGGTTTTTCCATTGGGATTAAAAAATTCCTTTCTTTTAGTTAGGGCTTTTGATATAAAAATCAAAGAAAAACTAATCGGGGGCAATATGGAAAAGATTGGGTTTATAGGCCTTGGCAATATGGGTGAGGCAATTTTAAAGGCCCTAATTAAATCAGGATACAGTACTGATTGCATATTTTTTTGTGAAATCAAACCAGAACGTGCAGAACTTATGGAAAGAACATATAAAATAAAACATGTAAAAGATGTAAAAAAAATATTAAATAAAACAAAATATATCATCATTGCTGTAAAACCCCAGGATGCGAAAAAAGCCCTTGAATCCATATCACCTTTTATTGATGAAAGACATATTATAATTTCCATAATGACAGGCATATCCATCTCGAAAATGCTCTCCTTTTCAGATAAAAAATTAAAAATAATAAGGGCAATGCCCAATATTTGTGCAAAGGTTGGTAATTCACTTACGGCCATCACTGCAAATAAAGAGATAAAAACCGAAGAATTAAATGAAATTAAAAAGATACTTTCAACTTTCGGTTATGTTGTGGAAATAGAGGAAGAACATATGAATGCTTTGACAGCCCTTTCAGGAAGCGGGCCTGCCTTTGTCCTTTACTTTTTGGAGGCCATGATAGATGCAGGTGTTAAATTAGGTTTATCAAGGGATAAATCAAAAGAAATATCCACACAGGTAATGAAAGGTACCATAGAGATGCTTGAAAAAGAGAATCTACATCCCACAATCTTGAAAGAAATGATAACTTCTCCTGGTGGAACAACGATCTATGGGCTTGCCCACCTTGAAGAAAAGGCATTCAAGGGAAGTGTAATAAAAGCGATTGAAGAGGCTGCAAAGAGGGCTGGAGAACTCTCCATATGACCATTGATGAATACTACGGAAAAAGGCAGCAGATGGTAGATACCCAGATTGTAAGAAGGGGGATTAGAGACAAAAGGGTTATAGATGCCATGAGAAAGGTGCCGAGGCACTTATTCATAGATAATGCTCTGTGGGCTCAAGCCTATGAAGACCATCCCTTGCCCATAGGAGAGAAACAGACCATATCTCAACCATATATAGTGGCCCTTATGACAGAAGCATTAAAATTAAAGGGATATGAAAAGGTGCTTGAGATAGGCACAGGCTCAGGTTATCAGACAGCAATCCTTGCAGAACTCGCTGAACAGGTATATTCTATCGAGAGACTGCCAAATATTGCAAAAAATGCAAGAAAGATCCTCGATAGATTGAATTACAAAAACGTGATGATTTCCATAAGGGATGGAACAGAGGGTTGGAGTGAGTACAGCCCATATGATGCCATAATCGTTACAGCTGCTGCACCTCATATACCACGGCCCCTTTTTGAACAATTAAAGATTGGCGGAAGAATGGTGATACCCATAGGTGGAGAGTTTTCCCAGGATTTGATGGTTTATACTAAAACAGATGTAGAGGCAACAGATGTAGAAAATCTTGGGGGATGCAGGTTTGTAAAACTAATAGGGGCATACGGTTGGAAAGAATAAAAAAAACAGAGAAAGATATTAATTTTTTTGATGAAGAATTCAAAGTCGAAAGGCTTTACATGAAAGACCTTATGAAGCTTCCTGTTCTTACTCCCGATGAAGAAAGACAGCTCGCAGAAAAGGTTGCAAGAGGTGACATCCAGGCAAAAAAACGCATGATAGAGGCCAATTTAAGACTTGTTGTGAAGATTGCTAAAAGATACGTCAATCAAGGACTTTCAACCCTTGACCTCATAGAGGAAGGAAATTTGGGTCTGATAAGGGCAGTAGAGAAATTCAATATAAAAAAAGACTGTAGATTTTCCACTTATGCCACATGGTGGATAAAACAATCTATAGAAAGGGCTATAGCCAATCAATCAAGGACAATAAGACTGCCGGTTCACCTCACAGCAAAGATATATAAGATATCAAGATATATAAATGAATTTGTGGAAAACTTCGGCAGGGAGCCAACACCTGAAGAGCTGGCAAGGTTAACAGGCTTCACTGAGGCATTTATAAAAAATTTTTATATACTCATGATAAAAACTTATTCTATTGAATCCATAATAGATGAAGATGGAAAAATAACCTTTGAAGATACAATTAAAGACTATACCGCAGAAGAGCCTTTAGAGGCCTTAGAACAATCAAAAAGGGCAGAAGAGATTGCATCATGGATAGAGGCTTTAAGCAGTGATGAAAAAAGGGTTATAACTTTGAGATTCGGTCTTGATGGAGGTGAACCCCAGACCCTTGAGGCAATAGGAAAACTCTTCGGTGTTACAAGGGAAAGGATAAGACAGATTGAACAGAAAAGTTTGAATAAGCTCCGTAAAATTGTAAAGAGAAAAAACATTGAAAGAGACAATATATAATGATACACACCATACGAGTCCCTCAAAAGAAATTATAAAAAAAGGCTCGGTTATAACGCTAATTACATTAATAAGCAGGCCCTTGGGGTATATAAGGGAGGCGCTACAAGCATACCTTTTCGGAGCAACAATGCTTGTAGATGCCTTTGTGGTGGCATTTAATTTTCCAGAACTCATTCAGACACTCTTTTTTTCAGGCGCAACAAGTGCGTTTCTCCTTCCAGTATGCTCTAAATACATAAAGGACGAAATGGAATTCTCCCGTGTATACTCTATTTTTATAAATCTTTCTATATTAATCACAGGTTCTATTTCCATAATTTTTTTTATATTCAGCAACTCCATAGTGGATATCATTGCACCAGGCTTTAATCCTCAAACAAAAATCGTCACAAAATATCTTTTTTTAATTATGATACCTGTAATTTTTTTACATGCCCTTCTGTCCGTTATGAAGGCATTTTTAAATGCAAAGGAACATTTTGCATCGCCTGAACTATCGGGTATAGTCTGGAATATTATCTTTATTGCATGCGCTATTTTTTTAAACAGAAGCTATGGAATTTACAGTCTTGCCATAGGTGTTACACTAGGGTCTATTGCTCAGATCATAATCCAGTGGCCTTATCTAAGAAGACTAAATATTGAATATAAAGGAATAATTTCTTTCAAGCACACATCCATCCAAGAGGCAAAAAGACTTTTTACAGGTGCATTGGTGGCCACTTCCATTGTGCCTATAAACAGTTTTATAGGCAGAATAATAGCATCCTATTTACCCCATGGAGAGGTGGCATCACTGTCTTATGCTTTTAGAATTTTTATCCTACCCTTTAGTCTTTTTGCAGTTCCCATCTATACTGTAGTTTTTTCAAAATTATCAAGACTTTATCACGAAAGAGACTTTACATCCATTAAATCCCATATAAATAGCACCATTGTTCTTATTGTTATAACCCTTGTGCCATCCACTATTCTTTTATGCTCGATAGGAGATGTAATTGTAAAAATTTTATATGAGCGTGGTGCTTTTACAGCAAATGAAACATTTCTTACAAATAGGGCTCTTTTCGGATATTCCATTGGGCTTTTATTCTATGCGTTACCCATCATCTTTGTAAGGATATTCAATGCCATGCACGATACAAAAACACCTGCTATTATTGGCATCACAACAGTTGTGGTAAATGCAGCCCTTGCTATAATACTTATGAATCCTTTAAAAAACTTAGGCATTTCCCTTGCAACATCCATAAGCTCTCTTTATAATTTTTTGATTCTTTTTATCCTTTTGAAAAAAAGGATTGGTTATAGAGTATCTCCTGGTGCAATAAAAGATATCACAAAATCAGTTCTTGCAGGGATTTTCCTTGTTTTACTTATATATCTTTATAGAAAAATTTTACACATAAATGTCTACATGGTTCTTATATTGTCATGCCTTTCTGTAACTGGAATTTATTTTGCCTTTTTTAAAAACTACTACCTTTCATTTATGAAAAAAAGATGATCTCGTGCTTTATATCTCTATGTTTTTAAAGTTTCTACCGCTGCAATTACTGCAGCACCTATTCCCGAGCCGTTGTGGGTGAGGCTTAGCTGTATTCTTTCTGCTGAATCTTCAAAAATTTCTTTGAGCATGGAAACCATATTTTCTTTAAAACCACTATATTTTTCAAATAATGAACCATCTATGGCAATGGTATGCTCTGCTGTAAGGTTACTGTCCATATGGGTCACAACAGCAGCAATTGCAGTAGCCACAATCCTTGCCGCCCTTTTTGATACGATTCGACCTATTTCCTTTAATAATCCAATATCTCTATGGGAAAAACGCCAGGCCTCCATTTTTTTAAATAGATCACCTTCTGTTGTAAAAAGTGATAGTTGTTCTGTTGTTAAACTGTAGGGTTTAAAAAAGATTTTATCCATTCCCGATGAGTTTAAAAAACCACTTTTATAGGCATCCCACAATATAATTCTTGCAATCTCTCCTATATACATCCCTGATACCATTTTTTCCATCT
>JAOAFK010000086.1 GCA_026416315.1 Syntrophorhabdaceae bacterium
GGTTGCCCTTGCCATTGATAATCTTATTGACAGGATGGAGACAAAAATCCATGCAGATGTCCTTTTTTCACCAAAGGCAATTGAAGAAATCAAGCAACTCATGATTGCAGTGGGAGCAGAATTTAATGATGTGAAAAGTTATTGTGAAAATAAAACAGAAGAAAATAAGAAAAAGATAAAGGAAGACTTAGATAAGGTATGGAAATTAGCATCAGAATTTGAAATTACACATCAGAACCGTTTGATTATCGGGGTTTGTATGCCAAAGGCATCATATCTTTATATAGATATAACCGATTCACTAAAGAGAATTGCGCGAGAGCTTGCGGAATTTTCTGAATATGCATAACACACAAGGGTTATCTTTTAGATAACCCTTTTTTTATTTAAATAACAATAAAAAGCTTTTAAAAAAAATACTTTATAACAATAAAACCACCAACGAGTAAAACAGTAAATATAATTGTCAGGAGATTAAAATATCTGTCTATAAAGATTTTTATAGGCTTGCCAAATATATAAATCATTGCAGCCACTAAAAAGAAACGAAGACTTCTCGAAATGATGGATGCAATGAGAAAAACATTGAAAGAGATCTTAAATGCGCCTGCACTTATTGTGAATACTTTGTATGGGATAGGGGTAAATCCTGCGATGCCCACTGCCCATGCGTCATATTTTATATACAGTTCACGGACATAATGATATTGTTCTTGAAATCCATAAAAGGAGAGTATCTTCATTCCTATCGTGTCCATGAATGTCAATCCTATGAGATATCCGAAAGCGCCTCCCAATATGGAACCGATGGAACATATCAATGCATAATAAAAAGACCTTGTGGTTATGGAAAGGCATAATGCTATTAAAAGCACATCCGGCGGGATGGGAAAGAAAGATGATTCGGTAAACGCAAGGAGAAATAGGGCAGGTGTACCATAAGGTGTCTCAGCCCAGTGAAGCACCCAGTCATACATCCTCCTTATATAATTTTGCTTTGTGGCAATGGCATTTCCCAAATCAACCTCCTCTTCGTGCTTTTTTAAATTTAAATACTATTAATTTTGATTTTTGTTCTCTTCCTCTAAACGAAAGACCTTTTGATTGCAGGGTATGTTTTTTTGAACATATCTCTTTCTTAAATGGCAGTATATGGCGATGAAGGTTCTACAGCTTTGAGAGCCGTCGAGACCCTCCTCTTTGGGTATCTCTGCATATTCACACATGAGGTCACAGAAATTTAACAGGTTTTTCATTGCAACAATCTTTCCACTGCATTAATTGTATCTTTTATAGCTGTGGGATGCTCAAGGATGTCCCCCTTTTTTTCTATGCTTACAAAACCCAGGGTTTCATGGTAGGGTACACTTATGGATCTAAAAAAGGCCTTTATTGTTTCTTCACTACATTTAATGCCTGTATCGTTTTTCCTCCCGCCCACTGTTATAAAAAGACCTTTTCTTCCATAAAGATTTCTTATGTCCCTTTTTAAAATATATTTCTCGCACCAGAACGCCTGACACCTATCTATCATTATTTTTGTCTGGGCAGATACTCCGGAAAAGAAAACCGGTGTGGCAATAATAATTCTGTCGGCCCTCCTTATGGAATTGTAGATGGCTACCATTTCATCTTCAATGACACATATCCCAGTAATATTACATCCACCACAATCCTGACAT
Organism: Syntrophorhabdaceae bacterium; assembly: GCA_026416315.1. Taxonomy (GTDB): domain Bacteria; phylum Desulfobacterota; class Syntrophorhabdia; order Syntrophorhabdales; family Syntrophorhabdaceae; genus JAKORG01. Next base: position 1,683 of record JAOAFK010000086.1, read on the forward strand.
GGTTTTATATGCATATTGTTCAGATTGAATATCTCAACATCGTGTATTTTTGTGTCTATAACCTTTATAGCCTCATTTAAAAGTAATTCAATATTACCCCCACTCCTGGGGCTTCCGTTAAAAACAGTTATTTTCATGCCTTAGGATAAAAGTTCAGTAAATCAGGTTACCTTATAAAAAGCAACCTTTTTTGCGCCACAAACAGGGCATGTATCAGGGGCCTCTTTCTCTGCGGTGTAGCCACATACTTTACATATATAATAATCGAATTCTTCAGTTTCTTTACCAATGTTTTCGAGTGCTTTTTTATAGAGTTCTGCATGGATTTTTTCAACCTCATTGGCAATATGAAAACTCCTTGCAGCACTTTTATTACCTTCTTCATTGGCAATTTTTATCATTTCAGGATACATATTTTGAAATTCATGGGTTTCACCCATTATTGCCTCTTCGAGGTTTTCTCTTGTGGTTTTAATACCTTTAAGTTCCCTTAAATGGTTATGGGCATGGATTGTTTCAGCCTCTGCAGCAGCCCTGAAAAGTTTTGCAATCTGTTTGTATCCCTCTTCTTCTGCCTTTTTTGCAAAGGCAAGGTATTTTCTGTTTGCCTGGGATTCCCCGGCAAATGCCTCTTTTAGATTCTGTTCTGTTTTTGACATGTTTCCCTCCTAATATTATAAATTACTTTGTATTTTCTCATGATATTCCTTTACCTTCTTTGCAAACTCCCTTCCGAAATTATAACATTTCTCCTTATCTTCATCTTTGGGTCTATACTGTATCTGAAGACCTGGTTCGAATATTTCAAGCCCCATCTTTTTAATAAACTCGTAGGCCTCCTTCACACCACCTCCACCCCAACCAAAGCTGCCAAATGCACCCATAATCCTGTTTTTTGGTCTAAGTCCTGAAAGGTGATACAAGAATTCAGCAACAGATGGAAACATAACATTGTTTATAGTTGGCGTCCCGATTAGAGCCCCTCTTGCCTTCCAGAATTCTTTGATTGCCACACTCATAGGTGTTGCCCTTAATTTCATAACATTACAGTCAATGCCTTCATCTCTTATCCCTTGCATTAAAGGCATTGTCATCTCCTCTGTGCTGTGCCACATGGTATCATAGATGATAACAACACTTAAATTTGCCTTTCCATTTGCCAGATCAAGATAAGTCTGTATGATTTTTTCCGGATTTTTTCTCCAGATTACACCGTGATCAGGGGCTATCATATCTATTTCAATACCAAGTTTTACAATTTCATTGATCTTTGTCTTTATGAGTTGACCAAAGGGCATTAATATATTTGCGTAATAATCGATTACTGCATCATCGAGTTCAAACTGGGATGCACATGCCACAAATTCGTCATCGAATCTTGAGGAAGTGGCTATATGTTGGCCGAATGCATCCTGGGATATGAGTAATTTTGCCTCTTTTACATATGTGACCATGGAATCAGGCCAGTGTAACATGGGTGTTTCAATAAAAAAAAGTGTGTATTTTCCAGTGGAGAGGGTATCACCATTTTTTACTATATTGAATTTCCATTTAGATGTGTCAAAATATCTGTCAAGTCCTTTTTTCCCTCTTTCTGATATATAAATGGTTGCCTGAGGACACAAAAGCATAATGTTGTCAATACTGCTTACATGGTCAGGTTCGATGTGGTTTATTACGATATTTTTTATTTTATCCAGTTTCGTAATCTTTTTGATATTTTCTATGGTAACATGGGAGAAGTCGTGCTTTACTGTATCAATAAGGGTAATGTCTTTATCATTTATGAGATAGTTGTTGTATGTGGTTCCTCTCTGGGTAATATATCCATGAAAATCCCTTATGGCCCAGTCTATTGCTCCAACCCAATAAATATCAGGCTTAATTTCTACAGCCTTCATAAACTACCTCCAAAATGGCATTGGTTTGTAATAGTAAAGAATTTTAGGGAAAAATTCAAGGAAATATTTGACTATGGTTTTGTCTGTGTTAATTTATATGAGAATGAATGCCGAAGACGGGACTCGAACCCACACAGGCGTAATGCCTACTAGATCCTGAATCTAGCGCGTCTACCAATTCCGCCACTTCGGCATTATATTTAGATTAGTAGTATTAAGTGATTATGTCAAGAGGTGTATATGAAATTTTTTTTTGGCGTTCATAATGTGGAAAGATTTCCAAATACTGTGTTGACCATTGGAAATTACGATGGAGTCCATATAGGACATAAAAGGATAATCAAAAAGGTTGTGGAGTTAGCTTTGAAAATACATGGAACATCAATGCTTATGACTTTTGAACCACATCCATTGAGTATTTTAAAACCTGAAAAATTAATAGGCAGAATAACGCCATTCCATATAAAGAAGAAAATCATAGAAGAAAGTGGCATTGAAGTAATGGTGGTTATGGAATTTAATGATCAATTAAGACAGATGAGCCCTGAAGATTTTTTTAATAAAATCCTAATAGAAAAACTTGGTATCAAAGCCCTCATTGTAGGATACGATTTTAAATTCGGAAGAGGTGGTTCAGGAGATGTAAATTCCCTCAAAAGCCTTTGTAATTCTTATGGAATTTACTTTGAATCCGTTGAAGCAGTTACCCTTGATGGAGATAAAGTGGGAAGTAACAGGATAAGAAAGATGCTTATCGAAGGCAATGTCAAAAGAGCTTCCCAGCTTTTAGGCAATTTTTATTTTATAGAAGGTAAGGTGATTAAGGGTGAAGGCAGGGGTAATAGGCTTGGTTTTCCCACAATAAATATTGAGACAGCATATGAAATCATCCCAAAGGAAGGTGTGTATATAACTGAAGTAGAATTCGATAACACAAGGTTTCCTTCTGTAACAAATATAGGATTTAATCCAACTTTTGATGGAAGGCGTTTAAGCATTGAAACACATATTATAGACTTTACAGGAGACATTTACGGAAAAAATGTAGTCCTTTATTTTCATGAAAGGTTAAGGGCTGAAATCAAATTCAATTCCGTTGAAGATCTAAAAAGGCAGATCCATATAGATGTCGATTCTGCGAGAACCTATTTTAATACACAGAAGATTTTATAGTTTAAATGTGATCTGCTTTAAAATACCTGTGTCTTCTTCTTTTATCTGGATGCGTAATTCTTTAGGTTTTTTTGATTCTCCTGGGAAGAATACAAAGCCGTGAGCCACCTCACCCTGATTTATGGGTTTGTTTTTTAGATTTCTTGCCTGTAAATCCTTCCTTATCATATCTTTTGCCTCTTGGTCCGATAATCCTTTTGCACCGCCCATTGTGAGTCCAGCTGCTGCACCCAATGCTGCCCCTTTCCCTGCAGACTCTAATACATTCTGACCCGTAATTATACCTATTGCAGCACCTATCGCACTGCCTGCAATGCCTGCAAGGACCGCACCTTTTGTCCCTTCTGAAGCCACAGGGCCGTATTTTGTCTTAGAATGTATCCTTTCATAGGCTATGCTGGAATCAAGGACAGGCCAAAGATTATCTTCCACATCAACAAGAAAGGTCTGGTTTGATACGATTTGAAGTCTATGAGGTCCTTTGTTGTCGAATATAACCTGAACAGGCAAAACCCCAGCGCCAATAATATCAAATCCAAATGCATTTTCTGCCTCTTCCTTGTTGTCGAATACCCGGGCAGCAATATCTGCACCTGAAACATTTATCATGTTGGGATAGGCTGAAGGCAGTTTAAATGGTACGACCTGTGTTTTATAGCTCTGGCATGCAATTACACATGCACTTATAAAAACTGTTAAAAAAAACATTAGATATCTTTTCATGTTATCCAACCTCACTTTTTATATTGTACCTTCTCTATAAACAATCCGGCCATCCACGATGGTTAAAAGATTCTTTCCTTTTAGCCTCCAGCCGTGGAAAGGGGTATTTTTTCCTTTAGATAGAAACAGATTTTTATCTACAATCCATTCCATATCAGGATTAAATACAATCAGATCAGCTGTTTTTCCCTCACCTAACTCTCCATAAGGAAGTTTTAATAGCCTTGCTGGATTTACTGTGAATTTTTTTATAAGTTCAGATAGACTCAAGACACCGTCATGGACAAGTTTAAGAGATAAACCAAGGGCTGTCTCAAGACCTGAGATACCCGATGATGCCAAATTGAATTCGACATCTTTTGAAGTTAAATCATGGGGTGCATGGTCTGTGGATATTATATCAATTGTGCCGTTTTTTAAACCCTCTTTTATAACTTCCACATCCTTTTCTGAACGAAGGGGCGGGTTTACCTTTGTGTTTGTATCAAAGTTAAGGGTTGCCTCTTCTGTGAGAGTGAAATAGTGGGGGCATGTATCACAGCTGATATTACTATATCGCTTCTTTGTTAGGGCAACTATCTCCACACTACCTGCAGTTGATATGTGTGTAAGATGGATATATGCCTTCACATACTCAGCTATCATTATATCTCTTTGCACAATGAGTTCTTCTGCAATGGATGGTACTGCATCAAGACCTGATAGTAGAGATGCCATACCTTCATTTACAAATCCCTGGGATAGGTCAGTATCCTCACAGTGGGAAATTACTGGTATATTGAATATTTTTGAATATTCAAGGGCCTTTCTTAAAAGACCGGAATGCTTTACTGTTTTTCCATCATCAGATATGGCCACAATCCCCGCATCAAACATTTCACCTATTTCAGATAGTTCCTCACCTTTTAACCCCTTTGTTATGGCACCACAGGGAAATACCCTGCATGAACCTTCCATCCGTGCCTTTTTTAAGATAAATTCTGTGACACTTTTATTGTCATTTACAGGGTCTGTGTTGGCCATACACACAACAGAAGTAAAACCACCCTTTGCAGCAGCAAGTGTGCCTGTTTTTATAGTTTCCTTGTATTCGTATCCCGGTTCTCTTAAGTGGGTGTGTATATCTATAAAACCTGGTGCCACTATATGGCCTGACGCATTTATGATAGCGTCTTCATCTCCTTTTTCTTTTATGTTTTTGCCAATTTTTTCAATGACTGCGCCGTTTATATAGATATCGAGTATATCATCTGTATTATTTTTTGGGTCTATGACCCTCCCTTTTTTAATTAAGATCTTCATTGCTCACGACCTGTTAGAAGATAAAGTATTGCCATCCTTACAGCAACACCGTTTTCAACCTGATCAAGAATCACAGAATATTCACCATCGGCCACTTCATCTGATATCTCAATACCCCTGTTCATAGGCCCAGGATGCATAACAATAACATCTTTTTTTGCCTTTTCAAGGTGTGTTTTCTTAAGGCCATATAAACAAGCATACTCTCTAATGGAGGGTATATACGATACCCCACCCCTTTCCTTCTGTATTCTTAACATCATGATTACATCTGCATCAATTACAGCTTTATTTATATCGTATTCTACTTTTACACCAAGTTTTTCCATATGCGGAGGTATCATCGTTGCAGGTCCGCAGCAAACAACCTCTGTATTGAATTGTTTCAGTGCAAATATGTTTGATCTTGCAACCCTGCTATGGATTATATCACCTATAATGGCAACTTTAAGCCCATCTATTCTGCCTTTTTTCTCCTTAATGGTGAAGAGGTCAAGAAGGGCCTGAGTTGGATGTTCATGGGCACCGTCACCGGCATTTATTATAGAGGATTTCAAAGTTCTTGCAAGCATGTGCGGCGCGCCGGGCATACTGTGTCTTATGACAATTACATCGGGTTTCATGGATTCGAGGTTTTTACCCGTGTCCTTCAATGTCTCACCTTTTACATAACTACTTGTGTTCGCAGAGATGTTAATTGTATCCGCACTCAATCTTTTTGCCGCAATTTCAAAGGATGTTCGTGTCCTTGTGCTCGGTTCATAAAATAGTGTTATAATGGTTTTACCCCTTAAAGTGGGAACCTTTTTAATCTCCCTTAAAGAGATCTCTTTGAAGGACTCTGCTGTTTCAAGTATCAAAAGTATTTCTTCTTTTGTGAGTTTTTTTATCTCAAGGAGGTCTTTTTTTGTCCAGTTCATTGTGTCCCCACTATGATGACCTCGTCCTTGCCGTCTACTTCTTTCAGTTTTACAAGTATCTCTTCCCCTTTGTCAATTGTGTAAAAGATACCTGCGTAATCAGGATGTATGGGTAATTCCCTGTTACCCCTGTCAACAAGCACTGCAAGCTGTATCTTCTGCGGACGGCCTAAATCCATAAGGGCATCTATGGCGGCCCTTGTAGTTCTTCCTGTATGCATGACATCATCGATGAGGATAACAATCTTGTTATTTATATCAAAGGATATATCCGTCTTTTTAACAACAGGCAGTTTAATCTTTGAAAGATCATCTCTGTACATGGTTATATCGAGAATACCCACGGGTAATTCCTTTTTTTCAATCTTTTTTATCTTTTCCTGAATTCTTTTTGCAAGATATACTCCTCGAGTTCTGATACCGATTAAACACAGGTTATCACAGCCTTCATTTTTTTCAAGTATTTCATGGGTAATCCTTGTAAGTGTCCTGTCAATGGCCTTTTTATCAAGAAAAACCCTTTTTTTCATCACTCACCCATATAAATGGCCCTGGTAGGACATATGTCAACACAACCCATACATTCAATGCAGTCTTCAGGTGATGACACGATTATTTTATTTTCAAAGGTGTCAAATACATCATTCGGGCAGACATCAATGCATTCATAGCAAATATCACATTTGCTTTGGTCTATCGCGGGCATCATTTTTTATTTAACTATATCAAGGTTGAATGAAAAAAATCAATTATAAAGTATTATAAATTTCTCTTGACAAAAACAATAGATGATTATAAGTTTGTATGTTTTTTCACATAATGATTCAAAAAATAATTTGGGGTAAATAGGTGTTAAAATCGGTAAAATTAAGGTTTATCCTTGTATTGATTTTTTTGATTGTGTCTATAATTTTTTGTCTTCCCAATGTAATAACCCTTAAGGGAAAATGGAAGGAGTATCTTCCATCAGATAAGATCCATCTCGGTCTTGACCTAAAAGGAGGCATGCATCTACTCCTCGAGATGGATACTTCAAAGATGATGGACAATATCCTTGATAGAAAATTCAATCATATAAAAGATGCCATGATAAGAGAGGGTATACGTTTTCTCGATATAACGAAAAAAGAAAATGGTTTATCCATTGTTATAAGAAATGAACAGAAAGATAAACTGTATAACCTCATCGCTAAAGACTTTACTGATTTTAAGGCTGGCGGGCAAAAGGCTGAGGGTGAAAATCTTACAGTGGATTTTATTCTATCTGAAAGGGATATATCCCATATTAAAGATAATGCCTTAAACCAGGCCCTTGAAACTATAAGAAACAGGATAGATCAGTTTGGTGTAACAGAGCCAGTGATTGTAAAACAGGGGGATAACCAGATTCTCGTTCAGCTGCCAGGTATTAAAGATCCTCAGAGGGCATTAGAACTTATAGGCCGCACAGCCCAGCTCGAGTTCAAACTTGTAGATGAAGAAAATATGGGCAGATATACAGGCGGTCCACCCCCTGAAGGAGATGAGGTACTGCCGCTGAAGACAAAGAATCGGGAAACAGGTATTGTAACCACGGTGCCCATTCTTCTGAAAAAACAGGCCTTGCTTACAGGTGATTTTTTAACAGATGCAAGGGTAAAAATAGGTGGGGAATTCAACAATGAGCCCTATGTTGCCATAGAGTTTAATGCAGAAGGTGCAAGGATTTTCGATAAAGTTACAGCAGAGAATATAGGAAAAAGGATTGCCATAATCCTGGATAATACAGTGTATTCGGCTCCTGTGGTAAAAGAGAGGATAACCGGTGGAAAGGCATCCATAACAGGTGGTTTTACTATGGATGAGGCAAAGGACCTTGCTATTGTGCTCAGGGCCGGTGCACTCCCAGCTCCTGTAAAGGTTGTACAGAACATCACCATAGGTCCCACCCTTGGACAGGATTCCATAAGAAAAGGGATAAGCTCTGCCATCCTCGGCGGTGTACTTGTTATTGTTTTTATGATTTTTTATTATAAATTTTCCGGTGTGATAGCGGTAATTGCCCTTTTTTTAAACATTATATATCTTTTAGGTGCATTTACAGCCCTTAAGGCCACCATGACCCTACCCGGCATTGCAGGTATAATATTAACTATAGGCATGGGTGTTGATTCAAATGTGTTAATCTTTGAAAGGATAAGGGAAGAATTAAGAATCGGCAAAACGGTCAGGGCTGCCATAGATAGTGGATATGAAAAGGCATGGGTTACGATTTTTGATTCTCATATCACCACACTCATAACAACATTTATACTTTTTATCTTCGG